>CAZHVH010000010.1:1403-23463 GCA_964535855.1 uncultured bacterium | reverse complement strand
GCCCGCCTCGATCTTCGACAGATCCAGGATGTCATTTATCATCCTCAGCAGATGTCTGCCGCTTTCGTGGATATCGGTCACGGCATCCCGTTGATCTCTGTTGAGCTCGCCGCAGAGCCCATCCATCAGCACCTCGGCGAAACCTATGATGGCGTTGAGCGGGGTTCTCAGTTCGTGAGACATCGTCGCTAGGAACTCGCTTTTCGCCCTATTCGCCTCTATGAGTTTCTGATTGGCGATCTCCAACTGTCTGGTTCGTTGCTGTACCCTTCTTTCGAGCGTGGCGTTGAGCTCATTTATCTCCCTCATTTTCTTTCTCAGCTCCTCCACCATCTCGTTGAACACCTCGGCCATCTCGCCTATCTCATCCTCCGCCCTGATGGGCACCGAGACGTCGAAGCGCCCGGCCGCTATCTCCTTAGCGGCACTTCTGAGCGATCTGATCGGCCTTGCGATATACCGTTCCGACAGGACAACCCCCGTGACGGAGAAAATCAGGATCAAACCGGCGCCGAACAGGAAGATATAGGATATGAACTTGTGTGCCGGGGCAAAGGCGAGGTTTACGTTCTGTAAGGCCAATATCTTCCAGCTTATCGGTCCGAATGAGACGGGCGCAAAGCCTATGATGCTCTCCTCCCCCTCCATCTTCCCCCTGATCCAGCCGGGTTTCGATGAGAGTCTGCCCATTATGTCGGATTCGATCCGTCCTTCGAAGGGTTTTCCTCCGGCGGAATCGAGAACCGTATTCCCATCGCCATCGACGAGGATCAGTCTCACCTTCCGATCTCCCCTCAAAAGCAACACGCTTTGAAAGATCTCCGAGAGGTCCACGACGCCCTTGATAACCCCCACCAGCTTGCCCCCATGCCTGACGGGCAGGCACATGTCGATCGAGTATACGCCTGCGCTCTGGTCATAGGATATCCCCGTGAGGTATATCCCACGGGCGTTGACGGCCTTCTGCCACCATTCCTCGTCCGCCTGCCAGTAATCCGTCGTCTTATTCGTGGAGGCCACCAGCAACCCTTTTGAATCGGTGGCGAAGATCTCCTTGAAGAGAGGATGTGACCTCATAAAAAGGTTCAATATCCCGGCGAGCCGGTTGGATAGTATACCGCTGAGAGGCGGATCGGATTCGGTCAGAGCGGGCCACCTTGATTCAACGGATGAGATGAGGTCTGAGATCGCGGATCGGCTCATCTTCTCCGATCGGGCCGAGAGGGAGTTGAGAAAAGTTCGGGTAACGGGGAAGATGGCAAGGGTTCTGAACACATCGGCGTTGGAGGTGATGGCGATGGAGATCCTCTCGGCGGAGAGCTTCGCCATGTCCTGAAACTCAACCCCTACCTCCCTTTCGCGCTGGATGACGCCGAGGATGTAAAGGGCCGCAACGGCCATGAGAAGGGGTATCAGACCGCTGACGACCAGGGTCGTGACCAATTTAGCCCTGATGCTGACCCTCATAAACCATCACCTCAGAATCCTCCGTCCGAGATCAGGTCTCACCAAGCAAATTAAAACTTGGCGAAGACCCTGACGAAGGTCTCCATAAAGTTCTGATCGTTCAACTTCCCCTTCGCCCTCTGTTCGATATATCTGAGACCTATGTGGAGGAACATGTCCTTCTCATACGCTATGAAGTTCTTCTCCAGCTCCGCCAGAATCGCCTGCCGGACGAAATCCTTCTCCCCCGTTTCATCTATCATGTCGTTGTAGAACCACCATTGTATCCCGCCCGTGATCTTGATCGTCTTCGTAAACTGATAGACGCTCTTGATTATGAAGACATTGCTGATATCCCTGACTTTGGTCTGCGCCAGCTCCCTCAACCTGATCCTATGCTCGATCCTCTTGCCTTCCTTCTCCTCGGTGACGAAATAGTCCTTCGGCCGCTCCTCAACCATCTTAAAGCCGTTTCTGGCCATGAATTTATACTGTGGGATTATCTCCAGCGATTTTGAGGGACGGTATCTGTAGTTGGTCTTGAATATCCCGACCTCATAATGGGTATCTTCGCCATCGAAATCCATGTCGTATTGGAATTTCCCCCTCAAAGTGGTGACCATCTTCTTTCTACCTGTATACTCATAGGTTACCTTCGCCGTGTTTATCAGGTCGTTTTGCATCAACAGCGGATCGTTACGCTCCATCTCCACCTCGTATGATCCCCTGAACGGGAAGAACTGGATCGAGTTCCTATCGATCATATCCCGTATCTCAGGCAGGGTTTCAAGCAGCTTCTTCTCATCCTGCGATATCGTCCCGACGTAATGCCAGGTGTCGTCCGGTATACGATCCCTGACGTATTTGAACTCGTTTTCAATGAGGAGAGAGCCGCTTTTGAAGTTTCTGCTGTGCACGATATCCGCATAGGCCTTGGCTGCCTTTCGACCGGTGTTGAGCTTAACCATGTATTGGAGGCCGAGATCAGCATTGGTGGAGGAGCCCCTCCTGCTGACCTTATACTGGGTTGAGGCATCGATCCCCATCAACCCCACATCGAACTCGTAGTTCGGATCGTGATCGTTCTCCTCCTCATCCCGTATTCCGTTGTTGTTGGTATCCCTCTCGTCCAGGAAATCCTCATCCACGTCGAAAAGCAGTATGTCGTCCTCGTAATCGAATACGCCGTTGTCGTTTTTATCCAGGTTGCCGGGGATGATAAAGGATGGCGGATCGTTAATCGTGTTATCGGTATATCTGTCCTGGTCGTCGTTATCGCTGACGGATCTGGATGCGTCATATCTATCGCCCACCCTGAACGCCTTGAGCTGAAGGATCGAGTCGCCTATCGTCCTGAACATCTTGAACACGGCGACCGTCGACCGAAGTCTGCCCGAAAGGGTTTTATCGGGGACGCTCTTGGGTGAGAAGTCTATCTCCGATTTGATCCCATAATTGGCAAAGTTCGACTCAAGATCCACGCCGAACACCGGTACCACCCTATAATACCATGCGGCCCCGATCTTGGTGTTGTTTCTCTTTCTCACCAGCCTTAATCCGACTCCGGAGCTTCTCACGTCCTTACCGATGATCGGGTTAAGGGGGCCGGGGACCATCAGCACGATCACATCCTGCTTTTCGGATTTAACGTCCCACCTGACGCCCGAGAGATCCACCTGATCGAAAGTATAGGAGGTAAACGTCGAGGGCACATCCCCTAAGCTCAGTATGTTCTTGATGTTGCCCGCCGTCTCCTCTATGGTCAAGACGCTGTGAAATCCCTTGCGGAATAATCTGTCGAAGTCGAACCGGTTCTGCTCGACGTAGGTCTGCTCCCTCTCCTCGGGGAGCTCGGCGAGGAAGTTCCTTCTCTCGGTGAAGTCATACTCGACCCTTCCGGAGAGGAAGAGCTTGCCGAAGAGGCTGTAGACCTCCCTACCATAGGACATCCCTGACGCCAGAAGCAACGTCAGGAGAATCAGTATAGGTGTTTTTGATCGCCTCATCTTTCATCTCTCCGATTCAACCGGATTCACGAGTTCGCCGATCCTTTCGATCTCTATTCTAATAAGATCCCTCTTTTTCAGGAAGATCCCCCGTGCTGCTCCGGTCCCCTCCGGAGTGCCGGTTGAGATCACATCTCCGGGCTCCAGAGTGAGAAGGGTTGATATGAACTGAATCAGCTCCGGCACGGTGAAGATCATATGGTTTGTGTTTGAATCCTGCATCACTTCACCGTTCACCGTGAGTGATATCCGGAGGGAATGAGGGTCCGGTATCTCATCCTTGGTGACGATCCACGGCCCCATGGGTGCAAAGGTGTCGAACCATTTGCCATTGAGCCAGTCGAACCACCTGTCGCCCTCTCGCGGCTCGCGCTCTTTGGGTACCTTCAGCCTTCGCTCGGAGACATCGTTCACGATCGTATAACCGAAGACATAATCGTAGGCTTCCTCGGCGGATATAAATTTACCTCGCCTGCCGATGACGACGCCCAGTTCGGCCTCCCAGTCGATCCTGTTCCCGTTTCTGGGGATCACGATCGGCTCGCCGTGCCCGATAACCGTCGTTGTGGGGGGTTTCATGAAGACGCGCGGCGTCACCTTCGACTTGTCATAGGCCGTTCCACCGCCCTCGCGAATGTGCTCAGCGTAGTTGCCCGCCAGGCATAGAAGCTTGCGCGGGTAGGTTATGGGAGGCTTTAGCCTGTCCGGAAGCGGTAGGCTCACGCGAATCCCCTTCGAGACGATCCCCATCGTCTCCTCGACCAACTCCATCGACTCATCCATGTTTTCGATGAGAGTCAGGGCGTCGTTAAACAGGGCGGCCTTGTATGGTTTGCCGCCACCAGCGAGATATGTGGCCTTGAGATCTATCGCCTCATTCCCCAAAAGGGCACAAAGTCTGCTCTCCCCTCTTTCCTCTATCTGTAAAAATTTCATTGGGGTCCCCCTCAGGAGTTTTTCATGCTGTTTCGGCGAGATTGAAAACCTCGCCCCACTGAAGTTCTCAAGCTGTGATATTTTAGCATACCTGATAGTGAAGGGCAAACCTTGATTCCGAATCCCAGCCGTGGTATCATGTAAAAAACACGGGGGTGAGAGCATGGCTAGAAAGGTGTTGCCAACTGGGAGCTACAGTCGCTAAGGCGGTTTTGTAAGAAACACGTCGCACGCTAGCGCGTTGAACGTTGGAACGTTAAACGTTCAACGTGCTAACGTTTCAAGCTTTTGCTCGATGCCGTGGCTGACAGCGGATAAAATGACGGCGGAGCCAAATGACCTAATGACTACAAATGACTATTCCTTTGAGGGAGGAGATCGATGGATAGGGAGGAAACCGCTCTGCTTGAGCCATCGCCTGAGAGGCTACCCAGATGGCGCGGTTTCAATCTGCTCGAGAAGTTCAACGTCTCCCGTAACGAGAGGTTCAGGGAGGAGGATTTCGCTTGGATATCCGAGCTAGGGTTTAACTTCGTCCGTCTCCCAATGGACTATCGGTGCTGGATCGATCGGTCCGACTGGACGAAATTCAGCGAGGAGGTCCTCAAGGAGATAGATGAAGTGGTCGAGCTGGGCGAAAGATTCAAGGTTCACGTCTGTCTCAACTTCCACAGGGCCCCCGGTTATACGGTCGCAAGGCCCCCTGAGAGGCTATCCCTTTGGGAGGACGAGGAGGCCCAGAGGGTTTGTGCCCTCCACTGGGCCCGTTTCGCCGAGAGATACAGGGGCGTGCCGAATAGAATCCTGAGCTTCAACCTCTTCAACGAACCGGCGCGAGTGAGCCCTGAGGCTCATAGATCGGTCGTCGAGAAAGTGCTCGACGCCATACGAAGGGAGGACCCCGATAGATTGGTCATATGCGACGGCAGGGACTGGGGAAATACGCCCCCATTTGAACTTGTGGGATTGGGGGTCGCCGCCGCCACGAGGGGATACCAGCCGATGAGGGTAACCCATTATAAGGCGAGCTGGGTGGGCGGTTCGGATAGATGGGATGTGCCCACCTGGCCGCTCAAGGATGGTCAAATGGTCTGGAACAGGGAGACCCTCAGGCGGAGGATGATCGAGCCATGGAAGGAGCTCGAGTCGAAGGGCGTCGGGATCATGGTCGGCGAGTTCGGAGCTTATAACAGGACCCCCCATGATGTGGTATTAAGCTGGATGAGGGATTATCTGGAGCTCTGGAAGGAGGCGGGATGGGGATGGGCGATGTGGAACTTCAGAGGGGCGTTCGGGGTGCTCGATAGCGATCGAGAGGACGTGCGATATGAGGATTGGAGAGGACACAAGCTCGACAGGGAAATGCTCGATCTGATCCAGATGTATTAGCTCAATACCATCCCACACGATTCAGCTCATCCAAGGCGGCGAGGTAGTTTTCGGCCTTCGTCCCCTTCATCAGGCTGTGGGAAACGTGGTCAAAATGACAAACCGAATCCGGGCGAAACCTGTCAGAATGACATCCGATCCATGAGCGGGAAACGGATGAAGTCGATTTTCCCAACGCTAAGAGGATGGCACGTAAGTTGCTCTATATCCATAGCGAGCGGATTAGCCCGAAAAAACCTCAGCTAAGGAGGTGAGCGACATGGCTCTGATGAGATGGAGGCCGATGAGGGATCTTCTCTCTATTCAGGAGGAGGTTAACAGGCTCTTCGATGAGTTCTTCGGCAAGTTCCCGTCCAGGCTGGATATGTTTGAAACCGGATGGACTCCAAGCGTGGATATAAGGGAGACCAAGGACGATATAATCGTTGAAGCCGAGCTTCCGGGTATAAAGCAGGATGATGTGAGTGTCTCCATAACTGATAACGTGTTGACCATAAAGGGCGAAAAGAAGCAGGAGAAGGAGGTTAAGGAGGAGCAGTACCACAGGATCGAGCGAAGCTACGGAGCGTTCCAGAGGAGTTTCACCCTGCCGACCGCCGTTCAGGCCGATAAGGCCAAAGCCACCTTCAAGGACGGCGTGCTGAGGGTGGTGATACCCAAGGCCGAGGAGGCCAAGCCGAAGGAGATAAAGATAGAGGTCGGCGAGGGCGAAAGCTGAATTCCTGGGAAACGGCGCACGCGAAAAGGGCGGCTTCAGCCGCCCTTTTTCTTTAGGCGGTCGGTCCGTCGTAGCTCAGGCTCAACTGGGGCGGATAGTAATATCCCATGGATTGAACGGCCACGCCCAGCCGATACTGCCTATCCTCCAGGAGACAGACGTTCCGGCTTACGGCCGGAGTGGTGGTGAGATATATCCGCATCTCGCCGTCAACGCTTGTAATGATCTCCTCACGCCAGTCGCCTAAGAAATCCCCCAGCGCCAGCAATCGTCCCTCTATCTCGCCGATCTCCCCGCCTTTGTACTTCCTGAGCTTGCCGCCATAGAACAGCTCCTTGTACGGATCCGCATCCCACCACACCGCCCGTGGGGTCGTTCCTCCCATCCTCTCATTCGATATCAGCACCCCTTTGGCGCTGTAGAGCCAGGACTGACTGCCATCGCTCTCGCTGGCGTAGCACTCCATCCCCGGATAATCCGGATCTATGTCCCCCACCATACCTTGGCCGTGGACGTGTTTCGTGGGGCCGTCGTATCCCCAGATGATCTCTCCCGTCCGAGCGTCCACCAGGCAGACGGCGTTCCGTTCATGCCTCGGCTCTATGCCGTAGAAGATCTCCAGGCCGGGCCTTTCGGGATCGATATCGGCGACATACATCACGTCCGGATGACCTAATCCGGTGCACCAAATCGGCCTACCATCGTGATCTATCACGGCTGAGCCGATAATGAGCTCATCCATACCGTCCTCATCCGTATCGGCCACCGCCAGCCCATGGGCGCCCTGTCCTCTATATCCGCTGTTTTCTCCCGATGCCTCGAAGTACCAGACCATGTTCAGGTCCCCGTCGTAGGCGGCGATCTTGATCAACCCATACGTTCCCCGCTCGACGATCAGATAGGGATTCACGCCGTCCAGATATGCCACGGCGAGGAAATTTCGGCAGTAGTAGTTATAGCTTTTAAACCCCTCGCGGCTGGGCCAGGGAATCCGTTTGACCACCTCTCCGGTCTGGCCGTCTATCTTGACCAGATACTCCGGCCCGCTCGTCACCCTGTGATCCGGATCGCGCGGATCTCCCTCGCCGGCCTTCGTGTAGACCTCAGCCCTGCCGTCGCCGTCCAGATCGTAGACGACATATGGCGAGTACCATATCCCTTCCTCTATCGCCCAGCCCATATCGTATCTCCACATCATCCTCCCGTCCAGCTTGTAGGCCTCGAGCTTATAGGGTTCTCGGCTCGGCTTCCAGTATCCCGGATGCTGATATGGGTCTACGTTGAAATCGGGCTGTTTGATGACGAACTCGAGCTGGCCATCACCGTCGAGATCTCCCACCCCGACCTTTTGAGCCCTGTAGTTTCCCTGGAACGGCACCCTGATGTAGCCCTTCTCTTCAGCGGTGGCGGATGCCTCCTCCCTTTCCTCGCTGTCGACCACCGATTTAAGGATATATCGGCATTCACTTTTGCCCTGAGCCGATCTATCCAGCAGATCAGTCGTGGATGAGATGGGCCTCTCGTTTATCTTGTGAACGCCGCTTTCATCCTCCCGATATACGTTGAACGAGATATCCCGCGGATCTGAGCTGAGAAGCCGCCAGCTCAGATAAACTCCCTCGTCGGATCTGAGGGCGATCAGCCCCCTGTCGAGGTCCTCGCCCTTCCGATAATCTCCCATGGTATACCTCGCTTGAATTCGGAATTTCGCCTTAGTTTATCCCATCTCCACCCCCGTGTCAATCGGCCGCCAAGGATAGTCATTTGTCGTCATTTTGAATGACGGCGAAGCCGAATGACCCAGTGACTACAAATGACCGTTTTCAAGCTGATCGCTTTACAAATCTCCGTTTCCTGGGATTTTAAATCCTTGGAAAGCCCTACACCTCTCACACAGCACTTGCCGTTTTCCCGATTTTATGTTATTATCTTGGTCAAACTTTCGCATAGCTAAAATTTTGTTTTGCTTTGCGAACGTTTGGGGTGTTCTCGATGGTCGGGTTGGCCGATATAGCCAGACAGGTTATGGACGTGTTCAACCGAATACAGGAGGCGATAAGGGCCCGGTATGTAAGGCAGATCACGCCTTACAAGCTCACCGTCACGCAGTTCAAGGCGCTACAGCATCTCCATTGGCACGACGAGGGATTGAGCATAGGCGAGCTCAGCGGCCACCTCGGCCTTACAAGCAGCACCGTCTCCGGAATAGTGGACAGGCTCCAAAGGGACGGATGGATCGAACGAAAACGGGACCCAAGGGATAGAAGACGGGTCACGGTGAAGCTAACCCCAAAGGGCGAGGAGCTTTTCGAGCAAAAACCGAGAAGCACGGAGGATTTCTGGAGGGAAACCATAGCCCGCCTCGATGAGGAGGAGAGGGTAAGCCTGCTTAAGATCCTCTCCAGGCTTAGAGGGGTCATGGAGAACCCTGAATGGCCCTCATACGAGGAGACACATCCTTCCCCTGATGAGACGATGAGCGAGATACTGAGGGATATGATGAACTGGGAAACCTCCAGGGTCGGGATGCTGCTCTTCATAGCGAGGTTGGCGGACGAGGAGGGCAAGGGTGAGATAGCGGCCTACCTGAAGCAGATGTCGCACGAGGAGCTCAATCACGCCGTTAGGATATCGAAGTTCATAGGCAAGATGAGAACGCTTAAGGAAAGTCTGGAGGGATTCCTGGAGGATGAGAGGAGATCCCATGTGATGAAGATGGATGCCGCCCAGTTCGCCGAGGAGAATGGAAAGAACGAAATAGCCGAGACGTTGAGGAAAATCGGGGAGGATGAAAGAAGACATCGCAGATGGATCTATGGCCTTCTGAATCGGATTCGAATCGCTGAAGATCAGAAGGCTTATGCCGAATAATTAAATGAAAGGGGATATCCGCAAGAAAACAGCTTCCTGCCGTCATTCCGGCGGAAGCTTATTTTTTTGGAGGCAGAGATGTTTGGAAGGAGAAAGGAGAAAGAGACCTCTCCGAGGGATGTGGCCCCGAAGCTAGGTCCGTCGGATCTGATAGAGGAGATGCCAGAGGAGGTCGAGGAGATCGTCCTCAAAAACACCTCGGGCGATATCCTGATAGTGGTGAGCACCGATATGTCGCTGTCAGGCGAGTATAAGCTCGGATGGTTTATCGCCACCGATAGGGAGCTGCTGGTCGTCGATCCCTCAAACGGCGGATATAAGATATCGAAGATCGAGGTGGCTGAGATCAAGGAGGTCAAGCTCCATAGCTTTTACGGGAACAACCTCCTAAAGGTCTACACGGAGAACAGGGGGATCGAGCTGGCTCGTTTTTCCAAGACCCTGAGCAACAAGTTCAGAAGCGTATCGGAGGCCATAAAGGCCATCGTGGAGGAATCCCATAAAGGCAAGGTGGAATTTAAGCCGACGGTCGAATCGCCGGAGGGGAGATGCCCCAAATGTGGCGCGCCGATACCCAGATGGCTGGGAACTTGCCCGAACTGCCTTGAGAAGCGTAAGCTGATCTTCAGGCTTCTGGGTTACGCCAAACCCTACTGGCATGTCGTGGCCATCTCGCTGGTGCTCATGTTCATAGCGACAAGGCTGGAGCTGATGCAGCCGCTTCTGACGAGATCGCTGATAGATGACATCCTGACGCCTGAGGATATACCGCCCGATCAGAAGATCAGCATGCTGATTAAACTGGGATTGGAGCTGGTAGGCATCCTGGTAGGCGCCAGTATACTCGGTGCTTTCAGAGGTTATATGATGGCCTGGGTAGGCGGGAAGGTCAGCCTTAACCTCAGAAACCAGATCTATGAACATCTCCAGAAATTGGGGATGAGCTTCTTCTCACAGAGGGATACCGGAAGCATCATGTCCAGGATAACCTTTGACGCAGGGAGGCTCCAGGATTTCATCGTGCGCGCTCTGCCGGACATGATCCAAAGTATGGTAACTCTGGCATTCATCTGTCAGATACTCTTCACGTTGAACTGGAAGCTGGCCGCTTTGACGTTGATACCCACTCCGATGATGGCCTTCCTCACAATATATTTCGGCGAGAAGATGCATAAGGTGTGGCACTCAATATCTAAAAGCTGGAGCTCACTCAACTCGGTTCTAACTGATACCATACCTGGGATAAAGGTGGTTAAGGCGTTCGTCCAGGAGAACAGGGAGATAATGCGGTTCTCCAACCACAGCAGCAACCTGTTCAAGCGGGGCATGCGCAGCGCGAAACTTCAAAGCCTATTCAACCCGCTGATGGGTTTCTCGACCTTCCTGGGAAGCATCATAATCTGGTTCATAGGTGGAAGATGGGTGATAGGCGACGTTTTGACCCTGGGAACCTTCACGGCCTTCACCGGATATATGTGGAGGTTCTATGGGCCGGTGAGGATGCTCTGCTTCCTCAACCAGCGCTTTCAGAGGGCAGCCGCATCTGCTGACAGGATATTTGAGATACTGGATACACCCCCTGAGATAAAACCCGCCGTCCCGACCATTTCGATACCGAAACTGGAGGGGAGAATCAGATTCGATCACGTCACCTTCATATACGATGGCAGCGACAAACCCGCCCTCGACGATATCAGCTTCGAGGTCGAGCCCGGTGAGATGATCGGATTGGTGGGCCACAGCGGCGCTGGGAAAACCACCCTCGTCAGTCTCATCTGCAGGTTCTACGAGCCGACCAAAGGCGCCATATATATAGATGAGCATAACATACTCGACCTGGACCTCAAATCCCTTAGAAACCAGATAGGTATAGTCCTTCAGGACCCATACCTCTTCAATGGCACGATAGCTGAGAACATCGCCTATGGCGTTCCCAACGCGACGATGAAGGATATCATCGCCGCCGCCAAGGCTGCCAACGCTCATGACTTCATCATCCGTTTCCCCGACGGATACGATACGATCGTGGGGGAAAGAGGGAGCAGGCTCTCAATGGGCGAGAAGCAGAGGATCTCCATCGCGAGGGCGATCCTCAAAGATCCTAGGATATTGATCCTCGACGAGGCGACATCCTCAGTTGATACCGTCACCGAGTCGCAGATACAGGAGGCCCTGGATAGATTGGTTAGAGGACGCACCACCTTCGCTATCGCCCATAGGCTCTCCACGCTCAAGAACGCCGGCAGGATCTTCGTCCTCTCCAAAGGCAAGCTCATCGAGATGGGCACGCACGACGAGCTGATCGCACGAAACGGCCATTTCGCCGATCTTGTCAAACGGCAGATGGAGCTATCGAGGATAAGGGAGGTGTGAGGATGAGGACGGAGGACGTGAGGTTGCTCGAGCCGAAAAAGGTCAAGCTGTTCCGAAACGAGTTCAACGAACTATCGCTCGAATACGAGGGGCGGAGATACGATAACATCTCGGTGCTGAAGGCTTTTCCCCTCTCCGCCAGCACCTATTACATCGCCCTGATAGACAGCGAGGACAGGGAGATCGGAATGATCGAGGAGATCCATCTGCTGCCCGATAAATCCAGAAGGGTGCTCGAAGAGGAGCTATCCAGAAGGTACGTGATCCCGAAGATAGTCAGGGTTTTGGAGGTGGACGAGATATTCGGGATGCCCATATGGAGGGTGGTCACGGATCGAGGCGAAAGGACGATTGAGCTGAAAAGCAGGCATGACGCGAAACTCCTTCCATCCGGTCGAGTGATAATAAGGGATATGGACGGGAACCGGTATGAGATACCGAACTTCTGGGAGATGGACCCCAGAAGCAGGGGGCTCATAGAGACGGAGCTATGAGCCCCACCCGTTCATCTTCAGCTTCGCGGAGGATTTCTACCCCGAGACGACGGATCTCATTGCGATAAAGGCCCTGAACCATTCTAATCGCTATCCCCCTAGAGCTTAACCGCCCGTGGTGGAGTATAGTATAAAACAGGGTGGAGCTGTAAATCAGCGGGAGATTAAGATGAGGGTTTTCTCTTGACGCCGGCTGAGGGCTGTTGTATCCTAATACATGCAGGCTCGCTTATCACTTGGGAAGGAGGTAATGACGATAAGATGTGGAACCCCGAAGCTGAGTCTATGCCCAGGAGCAAACGGGAGGAGATTCAATTCGAAAGGTTGAAACAGACCGTCAGGAGATGTTACGAGAAGGTCCCCCTTTACAGGAAAAAGTTCGACGAGATCGGGCTGAAGCCGGAGGATATCAAATCGCTCGACGATCTCGAAAAGCTCCCCTTCACCACCAAGGATGACCTTCGGGAGAACTATCCGTTCGGCCTCTTCGCCGTGCCGATGGATCAGGTGGTTAGAATCCACGCATCCTCCGGCACCACCGGTAAGCCCACGGTCGTGGGATACACCCGCAACGACATCGAGGTTTGGGCGGAGGTGATGGCCAGAACGCTGGGATGCGGGGAGGTAACGGAGAGGGATATCATCCAGAACGCATACGGATATGGGCTTTTCACCGGGGGGCTCGGAATCCATTATGGGGCCGAGAAGGTCGGCGCAACCGTCATACCGATCTCAGGGGGAAATACCAAGAGACAGATAATGATAATGCAGGACTTCGGCTCGACGGTGCTGACGTGCACGCCCTCCTACGCCCTGTATATCGCCGAGGTGGCCGAGGAGATGGGGATAGATCTGAAGGAGCTGAACCTGAGGGTCGGTTTCTTCGGCGCGGAGCCCTGGTCTGAGAACATGAGGAAACAGATCGAGGAAAGGCTTGGCCTTCACGCCCTTGACATCTACGGCCTGAGCGAGGTGATCGGCCCCGGAGTGGCAAATGAGTGCATGTACAAAAACGGTCTGCATATCTTCGACGACCATTTCATACCCGAGATCATAAACCCCGAAACCGGTGAGAGGTTGCCCTACGGCGAGGAGGGGGAGCTCGTCTTTACATGCGTCACCAAGGAGGCGATGCCGCTCATAAGATACAGAACCAGAGATATAACGAGGCTGATGCCTGAGCCCTGTCCCTGCGGCAGAACTCATATCCGAATGGCGCGCGTGACGGGAAGATCGGATGATATGCTCATCATCCGCGGCGTCAACGTCTTCCCATCTCAGATCGAGTCCGTGTTGATGGAGATCGAGGAGACCGAACCGCACTATCAGATCATAGTCGATAGGGTCAATCAGCTCGATGTGCTGGAGGTTCAGGTCGAGGTGAACGAAAGGCTCTTCTCGGATGAGGTGAGAAAACTCGAGCTGGTGAAAAAGAAAATACAGAACGAGCTGGAGAGCACGCTGGGGCTAAGCATCCAGGTGACCCTCGTTGAACCCAAGACGATCCAACGTAGCGAGGGAAAGGCCGTAAGGGTGATCGATAGGAGAAAGGTCTGAACCTTTCGAGGAGGTGAGGAATGAGGCTTAAGCAGATATCCGTCTTTCTGGAAAACAAAGCCGGAAGACTGGCGGAGGTGACTAAACTTTTGGGCGACGCTGGGATAAACCTAAGGGCGTTATCGCTGGCGGATACGATCGATTTCGGCGTGTTACGGCTCATCGTGGATAACCCCGAAAAGGCGCTCGATGTCCTGAAAGAGAGCGGGTTCACCGCCTCCCAGACCGAGGTTCTGGGCGTTGAGGTGCCGGATAGACCTGGAGGATTGGCGGGAATACTTCAGCTCCTCGCCCCAGAGGGGATAAACGTAGAGTACATGTACGCATTCGTCGAGAAATCGGGGGATAACGCCCTCGTGGTCTTCAGAGTGGAGGAGGTGGATAGGACCATCGACCTGCTTCAGAGGGCGGGCGTTAAGCTGGTGAAGGCGGAGGATCTCTACAAGCTATAGGGGGTGATCTTTGGGGAATATACTGCTTCTGAACCTGATCGTCCTGCTCTACCTGATCGTGATCGGTTATCTGGGCTATCTCGGGTACAGAGGCACGAAAAACGCTGAGGATTATCTGGTGGCCGGCAGACAGATCCATCCTTATGTTATGGCCCTGTCATACGGGGCCACCTTTATTTCCACCTCGGCCATAGTCGGCTTCGGCGGGATATCGGCTCTTTACGGGATGGGTTTGCTGTGGCTGGCCTTCCTGAACATCGTCGTCGGGATATTCATAGCTTTCGTCGTATACGGCAAGGCGACGAGGCGACTCGGCGCTCGGCTCGGCGCACAGACCTTTCCAGAGCTCCTGGGCAAGAGATACAACTCCAGGTTCATACAGGGCGTTGTGGGTCTGGTGATCTTTCTGGCGATGCCGCTCTATGCAGGGGTTGTGCTCATAGGAGGGGCGAGGTTCCTTCAAGAGGCGTTGAGGATAGATTACAACGTCGCCCTGCTCGTCTTTTCGGTTATAATCGCCCTGTATGTCGTCCTCGGTGGGTTGAAGGGCGTCATGTACACCGATGCGCTGCAGGGAAGCATCATGCTGCTGGGGATGATCGTGCTGCTCTTGGTGACATATATCAAGCTCGGAGGCGTTATCGACGCACACAGGGCGCTAACCGATATGGCCGATAAGGTTCCGTCCGCCTTGGTAGCACAGGGACATAGGGGATGGACCGCCATGCCCGAATTCGGCTCACAATGGTGGTGGGTTCTGGTCTCATCCCTCATCCTAGGCGTCGGGATCGGCGTGCTGGCACAGCCCCAACTCGCAGTCAGGTTCATGACGGTCAAAAGCAACGTGGAGCTCAACAGGGCGGTGTTGATCGGCGCCGTATTCATCATGTTGACCGTCGGCGTGGTGTACATCGTCGGCCCCCTCACCAACGTCTACTTCATGCGAGAGGTGGGCAAGCTCTCCATACAGATGACCGTAAGCCCCGAGGCGCCCAAGGGGAACGTGGATCAGATCATCCCGAAGTACATTTCGATGGCCATGCCTAACTGGTTCGTCTATATATTCATGCTGACGCTCCTTTCAGCGGCGATGTCCACTTTGAGCTCACAGTTCCATACTATGGGCAGCGCCCTTGCCAGGGATTTCTATGAGGGATGGCTTGAGAAGGGCAGCGCCCGAGGAACGGTCTTCATAACCCGTCTGGGGATAGTCATCACCATACTGATAAGCGTCGTTCTAGCTTATAGGCTGCCGCCGAACATAATCGCCCGCGGCACGGCGATCTTCTTCGGGCTCTGCGCCTCATCCTTCCTGCCCATGTACACCTTCGCTCTCTTCTGGAGGAGGGTCACGAGGGCGGGGGCGATAGCGGGGATGCTCAGCGGGCTGGCGCTGACCATCTTCTGGTTGGTCTTCATCCACGCCAAGGAGGCATCCGCCTTCGGGATCTGCAGGGCGATCTTCGGCAGGGATTTCCTCATATCGTCACATCCCTGGCCTGTGGTGGACCCGATAGTCGTGGCGCTCCCGATTTCAACGGCCGTGACGGCCCTTGTGAGCTTGGTGAGGGGAAGTCAAGAGTCGGGATCCTAAACCTTGGATTCTAAACTCTCGACCCTTTAGGGAAAAGGAGAGCTGTGATGTTTCAGAACCTAACTCCTTTGGAACAGGGGATCTTGGTATTGGGGATGGTGATAATCGCCGTGGAACTCCTGGCGATCTCATCCCTTATCTCCCGAAACGCCAGGCGAAAATCGGAGATAAAGAGGATGAGGGAGATAATGGATAACATATCCGAAGAGCTCAAAAAGGCCCAGCAACGGGCAGCAGATGAGGTGCTTGATATATGGAGAGGGGTTGTAGCGGATGTCAGGCGCAATCGTACCGCTCCGATCGTGTACCGGCGAATAGGTGAGGGGGAAGACGAACGGTATGAGCCTTATAGCATCATGGATTATATCCTCGGAAGCTTCTATGAGCTCTTCGAGCAGCGGGTTAAAAGACGGTTCTATTGGGAGGAGAAGAAGGAAAAGGAGGAAGAAAAAGAGGAAGCAGAAGCTCAACCGGAACAGGCTGAAGAACAGCCTAAGGAACAGCCTGAGGAAAGCCAGCCTCAGCCTGAGGAGACCGCGGAGGTGGCGGAGCCGGAGAAGGAATCTCAGCCTGAAGCTGAGCAGGAAGCGGAACAGCAGGAAACAGAACAAAAGGAGGAATAATCGAGAATGGCAGATAAAAGGGCTGAGAGAGGTATACTTGTCGGGGTCAGGTTAGAGGACAGGACATATGAGGAGGTAGAGGAGTTTCTGGAGGAGTTGGAACGATTGGCAGACACAGCGGGGGTCATGACCGTCGGACGTGTCATCCAGTCGCGCTCTAGGCCCGACCCGACTTATTTCATAGGCAAAGGTAAGGTGGAGGAGATAGCCGGCATGGTGGAGGAGCTTGAGGCCGATGTGGTGATATTCGACGATGACCTCTCTCCTGCCCAAACCAGAAACCTGGAGGAAGCGCTTCGGGTGAAGGTGATAGACAGGACGATCCTTATACTGGACATCTTCGCTCAGCGCGCGCGAACCAAGGAGGCCAAACTGGAAGTCGAGCTGGCACAGCTCCAATATATGATGCCCAGGCTGGTGAGACAGTGGTCGCACCTTTCGAGGATCGTCGGAGCGGGTCCGGGTGGGGGTGTAGGCGGAGTGGGAGCCAGGGGCCCCGGCGAGACTCAGCTTCAGCTTGATAGACGGCTTATCCGACTCAGGATATCCCAGCTCAAGAGAGAGCTTAAGGAGGTCGAGAGACGACGCTACATCCAGCGGGGAGGAAGGGAGGATATATTCTCCGCCGCGCTGGTGGGCTATACCAACGCTGGAAAATCCACCCTCTTGAACAAGCTTGCCGATGAACACCTGTTCACCGAGGACAAGCTCTTCGCCACCCTCGATCCCACCACAAGGCTCGTCCGCCTGCCGGGCAAGAGAAAGATGTTGATCACCGATACCGTTGGATTCATAAGGAAGCTGCCTCATCAGCTGATCGCCTCCTTCAAGGCAACACTTGAGGAGGTCATGGAGGCCGATCTGTTGATACACGTGGTGGACGCCAGCCATCCACAGGCCAGGAAACAGATAGATGCCGTTATGGAGGTGCTGGTCGAGCTCGGAGCCGGGGATAAACCGATGCTGATGGTTTTCAACAAGATCGACAGGATCAAGGATAGATCACAGCTCGATCTGCTCAGAATCGAATTCCCCGAAAGCGTGGAGATATCGGCGCTGAAGGGGATAGGGCTGGAGGTGCTTAAGAGCCGCCTTGCCGATGAGATGGCCCGAAGTGAGATCACATTGAACCTCAAGCTCTCATACGCTGACGGCAGGATCATAAATTACGTCCATGAACACGGCACGGTCTTGAAAAGTGAATATTCAGAGGACCATGTCTTCCTCAAGGCGAGGATGGCCAGAAGCGAAGCCATGAAACTGAGGAGATTTGCCAGGAGATGAGAGGGTTGCATTTCAGCGGCGTATGGTCGAACCTCACCAAGCATAGGGGCGAGAGGGAGAAGGACGTCATCGAGGTGCTCAGAAGCACACCCATATTCGCTGAGCTCAGCGAGAGAGATCTGAGGAAGATCGCCCAGATAGCGTATCAGAGGATCTATGACGAGAATGAGACCATATTCCGCGAGGGCCAGTCCTCCGCCGGTATGTATATCATCAAAAGCGGAGAGGTGAAGATCGTCAGGCGATCGGCCCAAGGGGAGGAGATAACCTTAGCTGTGCTTGGTGAGGGCGATTTCTTCGGGGAGGTTGGGCTGCTCTATAAGCTTCCCAGGACGGCCTCCGCCATAGCCTCGACCAGATGTCAGCTTGTGGGCTTTTTCAGGCCCGAGCTATTCGATCTGATGGATAGGGATCCGAGGCTGGCGGCGAAGGTGCTCTATCAGCTTGGAAGGATCATAGCTCAACGCCTGATCATGACCAATGAGCAATACGAAAAACTGGTCAAAAGGTTAAGGGATGAGGGAAGAGAGGTGGAGCTCAAGATCTGAAGGATTGCTCCAGTTCATAGCCGTCGCCACGGGCATCATCGCACTAGCTCTCATCATCGGTGCCCTCTACATACTCAGAAGGATATTGGCGCTGTTTACGGTCTCCTTCTTCCTGGCTTATATGGTCAGCCCGATGGTCAACCTTTTGGAAAGGCATAACGTCAACAGGGGCGTGGCTATATTCATCATCTCCATCCTGATACTCGGCATGATAGGCTCAGCCACCTTCGTGGTGGTCAACAGGACCACGGCACAGGTGCGAAACCTCGCTGCCAGCATTCCCGATATCACCAGCAAGCTTGACGCTAAGCTTTCCAGCCTTTCCGATCGATTGACGAACCGGTTTCCCCAACTGGCCGATCGAATCGATTTCGATACCGTCTCAGAGTTCATATCGAAGCTGAAGCTGACGGAGAAGATAACCCCTATCCTTCAGGCGGCGGTCTCCTCTATGGGCAGTTTTATCTCCATACTTTCCATGGCTGTCATCGTGCCCTTTCTTTCTCTCTTCATGCTCATAAGCGGCAGAGGATTCAAGAAGAGGCTGATCGACATGGTTCCAAACAGATACTTCGAGACGACCTTGGTTCTGATACATGAGATAGATAAGCAGTTGGGAAGCTATCTAAGGGGAAGGGCGATTGAGACGGTGGCGCTATCGGCGATTGCCGTGCTCGGCCTCGCTCTGTTGAGGGTCAGATTTTACGGGTTGTTGGGTGTGCTAACGGGTGTGATGAACCTGATCCCCTATGTCGGGCCGGTTCTGGGGGCCATTCCAGCCTGTATCATGATCCTGGTCGACCCGAACTTCAAGCCGATCATTTTGATCCTGGCTATCATCCTCTTCTTCGTCCTTCAGTTCATAGACAACATGATCCTCTTTCCGCTGATCGTCGGCAAGAGCATGGACTTAGGCCCGATAACCACCGTCTTCGTGCTTCTCGTCAGCGCGAAGATCTTCGGGTTTCTGGGGCTTATAATCGCCATACCGGCTGCTGCCACCCTGAAGGTCACGCTTGAGGTTCTTCGGGCGGAGCTGAGAGGGGGATAGGATGAATTTCATCCACTCCCTTTCAAATTCATCCAAGCTTATTCCGAGATAGCCTTTCATGGAGCGGTCTATCCCCCCGACGGCGGTGGATTTCAACAGATCCAGGAAAGGCTCCCAATCCAGAAGCGTTATCAGATATTCGACGGCCGAGCGGGCTTCGGCATACGCCAGGCGAACTTTCTCGGCCGGTAGATCCCTTAAATCCTCAAGCTCCCTCAACGGGATCAGCTCACCCTTTAGAGCGGCCTCCTGGAGCCTCCTTCGATCGAAGTCGGTGAGAACCCCTGAGAGGAACTCCGCCACGCCTTCATCCATCCATCCGGGGGGAACTCCGTCGCAGATGGATCTAAGGGCAAGGTGTGCGTATTCATGTCTGATAATGGCGACCGTAACGCCCGGATCAAACTCCCCGCGCACGATCACCCTCATGTGGCCCTCATACATCCCCGCTGACCACTCCGGTGCCTGCGGTAATTCCCCCTCCCTCACGATCTTAACCTCGACCCTCGGCAGATCAATGCCGAACCTCCCGCTGTATTCACATCTGAGTTCCCTCAGGAATCGGTCCAGGTCGCTCATGTGTTCTCCTAAGGACCCAAAGGCTTTTTTCTCCCCGAGGATCCGTTCCTTTCTCCTCAGCGCCACCTTTGAGGAGGGATCGATCGAAAGCGCCTCATCCAGATATCTTAATGCTTCCTCCCATTCCCCGATCATCTCGCAGGCTTTAGCGGCGTCGAGCAAAGCGGGCAGGTTTTTCGGGGAGATCTCCAATCCTCTCCTATAAAATCTCACGGCGTCAGGATATCTCCTCATCTTGAAGAGAATCGCTCCGGCGTTGAGATAGGCCCCGGCACAGTTTGGGTCGAGCTCGACCACCCTCAGATAGAGCCTTAACGCGCCCGTCAGATCGCCTTGATTTTTAAGCCTGAACGCCTCTGTGAAGATCTCACGGGGGTTCATTCTTCCCTCAAAAGGTCTGGGGTTTCGATCACCTCGATCTTAATGTCGCCTATCCTGATCACGTCCCCTTCAGATATCGGAGCGCCCTCCACCCTCCTGCCGTTAAGGAAAGTCCCGTTCGTGCTGTCGAGGTCGAATATCATGAGCCTCCCATCCTCGAATCGAAGTGCGGCGTGTTTTCTAGAGATCCTCCTGGACGGGTCTGATATCCTGATCTCCGCCTCACCTCCCCTGCCGATGATGATCCCGGTCTCACCTGAGAGGGACACCTCCACAGATCGTATCTCCTCCATTCCCTCGTGAGAGGTGATCTTAAGCTTAACCGTCGCTGTTCGTCTTCCCTCCCCGTCGTAACTGTAATCCCGTTGGACCAACTCGCTGTCGCTTCCATGCGGCTCCCTGCTGTATGCCGGAGCTAGGGCTAAGCCCGTAGATATCTCACGATCGCTTTCCCCCGCTTCGATCGATTCGAGGATCGCCCTCTCGATCCTGTCAAGGGCTCCGGGTCTAGGAGGTGTGAACTCGGATTCCCTGAAGTTCTCCCTGACGAACCTCACCAATTTCAACATCCCTTCCATCTCCTCATCGGGAGACGATGAAAGGAGTTTTCTGTATCGTCTGGGGATCCTTTCCCCTCTCATCGAAGCCGTATATGCTTCGAGCAGTTCAGCCCTATCAAGTTCCCCTTCATCCATGCCAAACCCCCGTTTAAAGCTCAACTCCTTTAGCCTTGAGGAGACGTCTCAGCTCGGCCGAACATCGGAAGATCCAGACCTTAATCGTATTTTCCTTTCGGTCCATCACCTTTGCGATCTCGGATATCCCCAACCCCTCTATATGCCTCAGAACCCAGGCGATTCGGTGTTCATCCCGTCTAACCTCCAGCAGCGCCTCCTCGATCAGCTCATATGCCTCCCTGTTTTCGACCTCTCTATCCGGAGATGGCCTGGGATCGGGCATCAGGTCGAGCAGGGTTACCCTTTTTTCCTCGTCCACCCATCTCATCGGTTTTTCCTTATCCCGTCGTCTTTTACGCAACGCATCTATGATGGTGTTTTTGGCGATCTCGTTCAGCCACGTTTGAAATGAGCCCTGTTTCGGATCCCACAGGTTTATCTTCGTCCAGACCTTCATAAAGATATCCTGGCAGACCTCCTCGGCATCCTCATGGTTTTTCAGCATCCTATAAGCTTTGTTGTAAACCCAACCCACATGCTTTCTGAAAAGTAGCCTGAAGGCGACCTGGTCTCCCCGTTTAACCCTTTCAGCCCAGGCCGAGTCGGTGATCTGATCCAAGCCGCGACCTCCCCAAGGTCAGAGATATAATACGAATTTCGGAAGCTTGGGTTTCACAGTATTATAACACAAGGGTTCTCCGAGATGTAGATTGACACGCCATCCCACCTTCAGTATAATCTCCGTAGGTTCACATCGAAATGAGTTAGGAGGGATAACGATGGGAACAAAGAGGGCTCCTGTCCTTCTCCTGCTTCTTCTTATCATGGCGGCTCTATGGGGATGCTCAAGGGAGAAGGCGCCGCCGGCCACCGATGAACAGATAGCCAGAGCCGTCAGAATCCTGCTGGAGATAAACCGATCGATAGATGAGACCAAGATAAATGTCTCATGTAAGGACGGCGTGATTACCCTGACCGGGACCGTCAGATCGAAGGGCGAGAGAAAACTGGCCGAGAAGCTGGCCAAGAAAATTGAGGAGGTGAAAAAGGTGGAGAACAAGCTGATAGTGGTCCCAGAGCA
>CAZHVH010000010.1:0-1303 GCA_964535855.1 uncultured bacterium | reverse complement strand
AGAAAATTGAGGAGGTGAAAAAGGTGGAGAACAAGCTGATAGTGGTCCCAGAGCAGAGCAAAGGGAGGTGAACGCTTGAATCTGCGGGGAGCCCTTGATAAAGCCATCTCGCTGGCCCACGATTCCGGCGAACTTCTGATGAGATATTTCAGGAATGTGAGCTCCATACGGTTCAAGGGCGTTGGAGATATCGTTACGGAGGCCGACAGACGATCCGAGGAGCTGATAACTTCGGGGATAAGATCTGCTTTCCCCGATCATGTGATCCTAGGTGAGGAATTCGGCCTCTCCCATGGGGGACGGGACGGAGAGGCGGAATATCTATGGGCGGTCGATCCGTTGGATGGGACGAGCAACTACGCCTCGGGTATGCCGCTATTCTCCGTCTCGATCTCCCTACTTCATAGGGGATCACCCGTGTTAGGCGTCGTTTATGATCCGAACCGTGAATGGATGATATATGCCATTGAGGGTCAGGGGGCGTTCCTCAACGGCGATCGGATAGGCGTCAATTCCCGAAAGTCGCTTTCCTCCGTCTCCCTCTTCGGCGTCTCAGCCGACGTCATAGCGTCCCTCCCGTCGTTCATGGCCTATTTGGGCAAATGCAGAAGCTTAGGCAGCGCGGCGCTGCATATATGTCACGTGGCGATGGGGATATGGGATGGATGTCTGGACGTTAAGACACATCTCTGGGACGTTGCTGCGGCGGCGTTGATACTACAAGAGGCAGGAGGCAGGTTTACAGATCATAACGGCCGAGCTTACTTTCCCATTCCCGACCGATCCCCACTCCTGTGCGGTGCCGAGATGCCTTTCCTGGCTTCAAACGGGTTGATCCATGATGAGGTGTTAAAGCTTATGGAGGTGAAATGATGCGTAAAAGATGGCTGATACCCTCCGTATTGCTCTTCATCCTGGTAGTTCTTGGGGGCATACTCCTCTCGTCAAAGGGCGATGAAAAACTGCTGAAATGTCATGTCGTGCGGGTGATCGACGGCGATACCGTGGCCGTCACGGTTGAGGGTGAGAGGGGGGAGAGGATGGTGAGATATCTCGGAATAGACGCTCCGGAAAGGGGTAAAAATGGGGAGCCGGGCGAGCCCTTCGCCGAGGAGGCCTTTGAGTATAACAGGGCGCTCGTTGAGGGAAAAACGGTATGGCTGGAATTCGATAAGCAGCGGAAGGATAAATACGACCGCCTGCTCGCCTATGTCTACCTCGATCCGCTCAAACTCTCCATGGTCAACGCCATATTTCTGTCACAGGGATATGCCACCCTCATGATCATACCCCCAAACGTCAA
>CAZHVH010000009.1:18329-24878 GCA_964535855.1 uncultured bacterium | reverse complement strand
GCCGATCAGATGAGATACTGGTTCACACATCCGGATTGGCCTCTGGATCGGTTCGACGGATGGCACGAATATGGAGACGTCATATGGACGATATTCCTGACGGAGAAATTCACATACAAGGTGGTCAAACGGATCTTCGAAGACACGGCATGGGGGACATACAGGGGGATGGGCAATTTCGTCGAGGTTATGGACTTGATGGGGATCAACTTCGCCGATCTCTTCAAGGAGTTCACGGTATGGAACTATTTCACATGGAGGAGGGACGACGGACGACATTACCGAAACGGCAGCAGATACCCGCCTGTGGCTATACACCCTCAGGACTTCATAAGAAGATATCCGGCTCAAGTCCGCCTCATAGAGGGTGAGATGCCGGAACACATGGGCGCGAGATACATCGAGCTGCTGCCCGACGGCGAGCACGATGAGATCTGGATCAGGGTTGACGCCAGGGATATCACCGATCCGGGGGAGCTCGAGAGGCTCAAGGCCGAGGGGTTGTTCGGATGGGGGGTTAAGGTGATCCTACACAGATCAAGCGGCTCGACGAAGGTGAACGACCTCTATCTTTTCCCCAGATCGCAACAGGGGCAGATGAAGGTGGAGGGATTCGGAAGCGATGTAAACAGGGTTACCGTCATACTGATCAATCTCGATCCCGATCAGGAGCGCCCGGATGAATATGTGACGCTCTATGCTGGGGAACCTCCATCGGGCAAACTCTCGCCGCCGATCGTCCAACAGGGAGGTGACGGAGCGGTTGAGCTCTCATGGCAACTGCTGGATATATCGGGCATTAAGGAGGTGGCGATACTTCGCAAGCGGGCGCCCTCAGGCGACGATGAGTTCAGCGAGGAGGAGGCCTATCGGGCCTTCGATAGGAACGGCGACCTCATCGCCGATGACAACGTGGACCTCGTCGGTCTGGTATATCCCACCGATACGAGTTTCGTGGATCGAACCGTCTTCATGGATGTAAATCTCGACTCTCCCCTGCCGGATCAGAGTTCCCCTAAGTATAGATACGCCGTCGTTCCGATAGGGGGTGACGGTATCATGGGCGTTCCGGCCATCTCCGAGAGATGGATTTCGCCTAGTCCGCCCGTCCATCCGATCATCCTGCTGGACGTTCAAAGGCTATCGAGGAGATTTTGGACGGTGAACGTGGCCTCCTCGCTGAGCCTGGAGGTCACCCCGACGCTCACCTGTAAGACGCCTCAGGGCCAAACGCTGGAGGTGAAACTCGATCGGGACGGGGATAGAAGATGGCACGGGACGATACGGTTTGAGGATGATCCCAAACCCGGGAGATATGAGTTCTCGCTGTCAGGGGTTGAGGCGGCGTGGATGGTCGGATCGATATACGAATATGAGGAGGATCAACCGCGGAGGTTCTTCGTCTCCCCCAACCCGGCCCTCAAGGGGCAGAGGGTGAGCTTCAGCTTTAGACCCTCGAAGGTCAGGATATATGACATCACCGGCAGGCTGGTGAAGAAGCTCGCCGGGATGTCAAGCTGGGACGGCAGAAATGAGGTAGGGGAGCAGGTGGCTCCGGGGATATATATCATCCTCGCCGAGGATGAAAGCGGCGTTCAGTTTAAGACGAAGGTCGCCATAAAATAGAGCCTCAAGTGACGTCAGAGGAGGGGAAGAGGATGAATATAGCTATTGTAACTGAAGAGGGGAAAATCCTACTACCTGATAAGATGATAGCCAAACTCACTCCCTTCCAGAAGTTTGCCGTCATAGAGGATGGAGATAAAATCATCCTAAATCCCATAAGAATCCCGGATGCCGACGAGATAGCAAAGAGGAAGAAAGCCTCTCCTCCCTCCATGGATGAGATCTCAGAGGAGGTTCATAAGTATAGGGAAGAAAGAAGGAAATGATAAAAGTTGTCCTGGATACGAACGTTTTGATATCAGGTTTGCTATGGGAAGGTCTTCCCAATAACCTCCTAGCAATGGTAAAACAGGGAAAACTTGAGCTTTGCACCTCTACGGAGATAATAGAAGAACTGGAAGGTGTGCTCAAGAGGGAGAAATTCAAGCCGAGGATTGAGGAGCTTGGGACGAACGTTAATGAGCTGGTTTCAAGTATCATGATTTTAGCCAGCTTTTACCAGGTTGAAACGTATCCGGATGTGATCAATGAGGACCCTGATGATAATATGTTTCTCGCCTGTGCTTTGAACTCAGGGGCAAACTATGTAATCTCGGGGGATCGACATCTCTTAAGTTTAGGACGTTATAAGCATATTAGGATACTCTCACCAAGCGATTTCCTCGACGAAATAGACCAAGGAGGAGATAGATGAGGGATTTCTCCAAATACATAAGGAACATACCCGATTTCCCAAAGCCCGGGATACAGTTCAAGGATATAACTCCGCTTCTCAGTGATCCCCAGGTCTTCAGGGAGGCGATTCAGGCCATGGCCGCCCCCTTCAAGGACAGAGGCGTTCAGTATATCGCCTCGGTCGATGCCAGGGGGTTCATCTTCGGCGGCGCGATGGCATATATGATGAATGCCGGGTTCGTGCCGATCAGAAAGAAGGGCAAACTCCCCTACAAAACCTATGAGGTCTCCTACGATCTGGAGTATGGATCGAACGTGTTGACGATCCATCAGGACGCCTTTCCACGGGGCAGCAAGGTGCTGATCTGCGACGATGTGCTGGCGACGGGTGGAACGGCTCTGGCCACCGCACAACTGGTTGAGAAGCTCGACGGAGAGGTGGTGGGGATAACCTTTCTCGCGGAGCTGACCGATCTGAGGGGTAGGGAGAAGCTGAGGGGATATGAGGTTTACTCCCTGATTGCATTTTAGGAGGGTTTATGATATACTAAAACAGGTTTATTTCGGCATATGCGCCCGTAGCTCAGCAGGACAGAGCAAGAGTTTCCTAAACTCTGGGTCGGGGGTTCGAGTCCCTCCGGGCGCGTTTTTCTTTTTATCTGTCCCATCCCCTCTGTGAGCGTTCGTATGATAGACTTCCATACTCATACCATATTCAGCGATGGAGAACTCCTGCCCTCGGAATTGGTCAGAAGGGCCGAGGAGAAAGGATATAGGTTTATAGCCTTGACGGATCATGTCGATCGATCCAACTTCGACTTCGTGATTCCCCGCCTGTTAAGGTGTGCGGCGGAGCTCAATACGGTCACATCGGTCAGGGTTTTGGTCGGCGCTGAGATCACACACGTGCCGCCCCGGCTGATAGCGCCTCTGGTGAGGGACATCAGGGCGATCGGGGCCCAGTTGGTGGTGGCACATGGCGAGACATTGGTTGAGCCGGTATCCAAAGGGACGAACAGGGCGGCGATAGAGGCGGGCGTGGATATACTAGCGCATCCAGGATTGATCGAGCCCGACGAGGTGAAACTGGCTGCTGAGAAGGGGGTTTATTTGGAGATATCCTCGCGCAAAGGCCATTCGCTTGCAAACGGACATGTGGCAAGGCTCGCCCGGCTCTACGGCGCTAAGCTTTTGATAAACACCGATTCCCACTCCCCATCCGATCTGATAACCCTCGAATTCGCCCGAAAGGTCGGCATCGCCGCCGGCCTCTCGGAGGAGGAGGTGGAATCGGTATTCGAGGATGCCTTTAACCTAGCTATAAGGTTGATCGGGAAAACGAATTTTCGGGAGGAGTTTGCGGATGTTTAAGATAAACTGGTGGAAGGTGAGCCTGATAATCCTCATCCTTGTCTTCTCCGTCCTCTACATCCTGCCAACGCCATCCAGCACCTACGGCCCGCTCTATGGGTACCTGGAGGTCTGGATGCAGAGGGAGATCCCCCCGCCCACGGTCACCGATGACGGCGCTATAAGGTTCGACCTCTCAAAGGCGAAGCTTCCCGCGGGCGTCGATCTATACGAGGCTGTGGATAAGATCCAGACGATCCTCAAAAGCAGGCTCGAATCGCTCGGAATACCTGAGGAGCAGATCTCGTTTTCGACCTCGGCCAAGAGAGAGGTGTTCGTCAGGGTGAAGGGTAAGGGGAAGAAGGAGATGGAGGAGATACTGCCCAAGCTCCAGCTTTACGGCAAGATCCCTCTATCCCTGAGACCCCTCATACCGGATAAGAGGTTAAACCTGGGGTTGGATCTCAAGGGCGGGGTTTACCTTGTGTTAGAGCTCGATATGAAGGAGTCAAAGAAGGCGTTGCTTCAGGAGAGAAGATTAGCGCTGAGGGAACGGCTTCGTTCAGAGAGGATACTGGCCCTCTCCATAGAGGTTCGTGAGGATCAGGACGCTCTCCTGGTCAATATCAGGATACCGCCCGGCTCAAGTCCGTCCGAAAGGACGGAGTATCTGAAACAGGCGGAGAAGATCCTGGGTGAGCAGAGGTTCTTCGCCCCGCCAAGGCGAATATCCGAAGGACAGAATGAGGTGAAATATCTGGTCAAATTGAGCCAGGATGGGCTGAAGAAGTATAGCGAGGATGCCATCGACAGGGTTCTGGACGTCCTGAGGAACAGGGTCGACGCCTTCGGAGTCGCCGAGCCCTCGATCAGAAAGGTGCCGAATCAGCCGAGGATAATCGTTCAATTGCCGGGGGCTAAGGATTCATCCCAGGCGCTCAACGTCGTCAAACGGATGGGCAGGCTGGAGTTCAAGCTGGTGGTCGATAGGAACGGATCGCCCTGGATGGGAGATGCCAACACGCCGCCTCCCGATAACATCCCGGACGGCACCGAGATAAGATACAGCCCTGAGGGGGGCTGGTATGTCCTGAAGAAGGAGACGCTGCTCACCGGCGAGAGGATAAGATCGGCGGGCGTGAGACAGCGAGGTTTCGGATACGTCGTCACACTCTCCTTCGACTCAGCGGGGTCGAGGAGGTTTTCCGAGATAACGGGCAGCAACGTGGGCAAGCACTTGGCGATACTCCTTGACGGCAAGGTCCAATCGGCTCCCAGGATCAGGGAGAAGATCTCCGGAAACGCTCAGATAGAGGGGAATTTCACCGCTCAGGAGGCGACCGATCTGGCCAGGATCCTCCGAGCAGGCGCCTTCCCCGTCGGGGTTAAGGTGGGAGAGGAGAGAACCGTCGGGCCGATGCTGGGCAGGGAATCGATCAGCAGAGGCGTTAAGGCGGCTTTGGTCGGCTTGAGCCTGGTCGTGATATTCATGATCTTCTACTACAGGATCTCCGGCATCATAGCGGTCATCGCCCTTCTGATGAACATGGTGATCCTGATAGCGGCCCTTGCGGGGCTGGGAGCTACCTTGACGTTGCCTGGATTGGCAGGGCTTGTCCTGACGGTGGGAATGGCGGTGGACGCCAACGTGCTCATATTTGAGAGGATCAGAGAGGAGATAAGATCGGGCAAGACCATCCGATCCGCCGTGGACAGCGGATATAGAAGGACGCTGTGGACGATACTCGACGCCAATATCACCACGCTGTTGACCGCCCTCGTGCTTTATCAGTTCGGGACAGGGCCGGTCAAGGGGTTCGCCGTCACCCTGAGCCTGGGAATCCTGGCAAGTATGTTCACCGCCCTGTTCGTGACGAGGGAGATTTACAACATCATCTATCACGGTCGAACGGTTAAGAGATTAAGCATCTGAAGAAGGAGAGGAAAGGTGGAACTGCTAACCAATGTCAACATAGATTTCATAGCCAAGCGCCGGATAGCGTATATCATCTCCGGAAGCTTGATCCTGATAGGGCTGATCTTCCTTGTGATAAACGGGCTTAACCTCGGCATAGATTTCAGGGGGGGCGCTCAGATACAGATCCGATTCGCGGAGCCCGTCACCATCGATCAGGTTAAATCGAAGCTTTCCCAGCTCGGGTACAAGGCGATCGTGACCGATGCGGGGAAGAACACCTATCTGATATCAATAAGGCATGAGGGAGAATCGGCCAACATCGGCAGAACAGTAAAGGCCGCCTTCCAGAGCGATAAGAGCTTTAAGGTACAGGACGTCTCCATATCCGAGGTCGGGCCGAACATAGGCAAAGACCTCAGGAAAGCCGCCCTGCTCTCGATCTTCTTCTCGCTCCTCTTCCTGTTAGGATACATCTCATGGCGGTTTGAGCTGAAGTTCGCCGTAGGGGCCATCCTGGCGCTGGTGCACGACGTGACTATAACGCTCGGCTTCTTTTCGATGTTCGGCTTCGAGGTAAACCTGCCCACCTTGGCGGCATTCCTGACCATCATCGGATACTCCCTCAACGACACCATAGTCGTCTTCGACCGAATACGAGAGAACCTGCGACTGTTGAAGGGATGGAGGTACGGTGACATAATCAACCGCAGCATCAATCAGACGCTGAGTCGAACGATCATAACCTCGGTGACCACGCTCATAGCGACCGTCAGCCTGCTGATCCTGGCCGGCCCCGGCGAGGTTCGGACCTTCGCCATAGCCCTCACCGTGGGCGTGGTGGTCGGAACCTACTCCTCCATATTCATCGCAAGCCCGATCGTATACAGATGGTATATGAGATCACAGAAAAAGAAGGCGTAATCCCCGATGAATCGGAAGATCGTCCCTGTGTTGTTGTCCTTTCTGCTCAGCGGGTTAGG
>CAZHVH010000009.1:12969-18229 GCA_964535855.1 uncultured bacterium | reverse complement strand
GCGTCCCGGCTCAACAGGATGGGGTATCCGGTCAAACTGAGATCGATCGGCGATAAATGGATGGTCCTGATGGTCGGGTTTAACACCATCGATGAAGCCCGGACGAAAGCGCTGGAGTTAAACCGCAGTGGGCTGGATTGTTATGTGGCCGAGACGAATAGGCCCAGATTTCCCGTCTTCATACCCCAAAAAGGCAGATGGTAGCCTTGTGGAAGCTATGGTTTATCTCCGAACTCCTCACCGTAACGGCGGCCATTTCCGTCTTCCTGCTTCTCCTTCGGCGCCGGGGCAGGCTGAGGATCGAGCCGCGCGGGAGGGTTAAGATGCTGATAAGGGGGCTGGCGCATGAGATAAGAAATCCCCTCAACAGCCTTAACGCCCACCTTCAGCTCTTACAGGAGGATATAGCTTCCGACGAGCGGCTGAAGGATGCGGGGGAGTACCTGGACAGGATCGAGAGGATCAGAGGGGAGGTACAGAGGTTAAACAGGATACTCAACGATTTCCTCAGATACATGCGCCTGCCCGATCCAAAGCTCGCCCCCACCGATATGAGATCCCTCGTCGACGAGGTTTTGGACTTCATAGAGCCGGAATCCCGAAGGCTGGGCGTGGAGGTGGTGAGAAAGATGGAGCCCGTTCCACTGGTGATGGCCGATGCGGCACAGGTTAAACAGGCATTGCTTAACCTCATACTCAACGCGCACGATGCCATGCCGAAGGGAGGTAGGATGACCGTCGCGGTCAAACCGGACGGCAGATTCGTCAGGATAGATGTATCGGACACCGGAGCCGGCATTCCGCCCGAGATGATCGACAGGATATTCGAGCCTTTCTACTCGACCAAAGGCGAAGGAACGGGGCTGGGATTATCCATGGTCAAGCAGATCATGGATAACCATTCGGGCCAGGTTAGGGTGAAAAGCGAAGAGGGAAAGGGCACGACAGCCTCCTTGCTTTTCCCCGTGAGGTGATCAAATTGGATGAGAGGCGAAGACGTATTCTCATAGTGGACGATGACCCCTCCGATCTGGAGGTGATAGCTGAGACGCTTGAGAGGGAGGGGTATGAGATCGTTAAGGCGCGATCCGGTAAAACAGCCCTTGAGATAATCAATTCTGAGGACTTCGATCTGGTGGTTACCGATCTGAAACTGCCCGATCTGGACGGGATGGAGATATTGAGGAGGGCTAAAGAGGAAATCCCTTATGTCGAGGTGATCGTGCTGACCGGATACGGCACCGTGGAGGGGGCGGTCGAGGCGATGCAGAGCGGAGCCTTCACCTTCCTTCAAAAGCCCGTTGATATCAATATCCTGAGACAGACCGCCAGTAGGGCGATCGAGAAGCGGGAGCTGGAGCTTGAAAACCTCCGCCTTAAGGAACAGATAGAGCGCAAATACAGGTTTGAAAACATCATCGGCAGAAGCCCCCAGATGCAGGAGATCTTCCGTCAGATAAGGAGGGTTGCGCCGACAAGGGCGAACGTGCTGATCGTGGGTGAAACCGGCACGGGAAAGGAGATCATCGCCAGGGCCATTCATCAGAACAGCCCCCGCAGGGACAAACCCTTTATCGCTGTCAACTGCGCCGCCATACCGAAGGATCTGCTCGAAAGCGAGCTCTTCGGCCACGAAAAGGGCGCTTTCACGGGAGCCGTCAGACAGCGGACCGGATATTTCGAGCTCGCCGACGGCGGAACGTTGCTGCTGGATGAGATAGGCGAGATGAGCCCGGAGGTGCAGGCGAAACTGCTCAGAGCCATAGAGACCCGCGAGTTCTGGAGGGTCGGCGCCAGCAAACCCATACAGGTGGACGTGCGTATCATCTCATCGACCAACCGAGATCTGGAGGAGGCCGTAAGGGAGGGGAAGTTCAGGGAGGATCTCTACTATAGGCTGAAGGTCTTCACGATCAAGGTGCCGCCGCTGCGCGAAAGACGGGAGGATATCCCGCTCCTGGTCCAGCACTTCATCGAGGAGATCTGTAAACAGAACAACAGACCTCCGATCAAGATCTCCCGTGAGGCCATGGATAAGCTGATAAGCTATAGCTGGCCTGGCAACGTGAGACAGCTCAGAAATGTGATCGAAAGCGTCATCATCACGGCCACATCGGATACGATCGAACTCAAGGATCTGCCCGAGGAGATCAGGGGATCAACGCTCGCTGATAAGGATGAATCGGACAGGATCGACATCCGCGTGGGCATGTCTATGGAGGATATAGAGCGTGAGGCGATAAAGCGAACGCTGATAGAAACGGGAGGCAATAAGACCAAGGCGGCCAATATCCTCAAGATCGGCCTCAGGACGCTCTATCGGAAGATCAAGCAGTACGGATTGGAGGATCTAAGCTAGATATCGTCGGGCATCCAGACGCTCAGGATGGGAACGAGATCGTGCATTTCTCGGAAAGTTAGGCGACATCGCAGAGAGGTCAAAAAATGCTTTATGATCACAATTCATGGGTAGGAGGAATTAAAATGGGAAAAGTGGTCGAGAAAATAAAGGTCATAAATGTCTTTGAGCCCGAAAGAGCAATCGAGATCGAGGCCGTTATTGATACAGGAGCAACTATGCTTGTTTTACCTCAAAATGCTATCGATGAACTTCATTTAAAAAAGATGAGGGAGGTAAAAGTAAGATATGCGAACAACAAAACGGAAATCAAATCAATTTATGGTATTGTAACTGTGGAAATGTGTGGTAGAGCGGGCGAATTCAATGTTCTGGCAGAACCAGAAGGTGCTCAACCTCTTGTAGGTCAGATAATACTTGAGCAGTTAGACCTCATAGTTGATCCGAGCACAAGGGAGGTTATTCCTAATCCAAGATCACCAGAGATGCCAATGGTGGAAGTTTTAATGGCAACGTCGCCTAACAAAACGTTATATGAAATGACGGTGAAATGAAGAAGATGAAGGTGAAAGTTAAAATTCCTTCAATTGAAGAGGAGTCCTGGAATATCGTTTGGAAGTGGTCCTGGTTTACAAGAGAGTTATGGGAATCGGAATATTGGAACGAAACACGAAAAGGTTTGAAACCGTTATTTTCACTGCTCGCCCTGTTAAAGGTTAAATCCGTGTTAGATTGCTCATGTGGGCTTGGGTTTAAGACGGTGCTTATCGCCGAAAAGGGATATGAAGTTGAAGGCTCCGACGGCAGCGCGATTGCCGTTAGATATGCCCCGCAGCTTGCAAAAGAAAGAGGCGTTAACATCCGGTTCTTTCACTCCCGCTGGGAGGAGTTGGGACTTAAATGCGGCCGCACCTATGATTGTGTGTTTAGCGATTATTTTGACGAGATAGAAACCTATGAGACTCTAAAAGCCTCAGCTGCAGGTATTTATTCTGTTCTTAATTATGATGGTAAATTCATATTCGGTAGTCTTAATCCCGAATTGACGACAAGATCGGGTTTAAAGAATCTAATCGAAAGGGAGTGGGAAAATCGGGAGAAATTGGTAATCCTTCCTCCCTATGAAAAGGATGGTATGAGGGTGACAAGCATTGAAGTTGCCGAAAAGACCGCCGAAGGTATCCTTGAAAAACGCATCTACCTTATTGAAAAACAAGGTATTATGAGGGCGGAAATAGCTTTTATAATGAATCCCAGAATCAAATGGACATTTCAGGACTATGTTAAAATATTGAAGGAAGTAGGGTTCAAAAAGGTTGAATGTATTGGGAAAGGGGGAGATATATTTAATATAGCTACAAAATGAAAGAAACCGCCACTTCATATAACAGCATGCGCGTCGATAAATGCCATTTCGGAGGAAGGACGTTGAAGGGGAGATACGACGCTGTGGTGGTCGGAGCGGGGCCGGCCGGTTCGACCGCCGCTAAGGTCATCGCGGGGGAAGGTCTCTCGGTGCTGCTGCTTGAAAAGCGTCAGGAGATCGGCTCGCCCGTCAGGTGTGCCGAGGCGGTATCTCTCGGAGAGCTCAGCCGGTTCGTGAAGCCCGATCCCAGGTGGATATCCGCATGGATAAACGGCGGCAGGATCTTCTCGCCCGACGGCACCCCGGTCGTGGTGGAGCAGCCCGGAGCAGGGGTGGTCCTGGAGAGGAAGATCTTCGATAGATATCTCGCCCAGATGGCCGTTGAGGCGGGAGCCGAGGTGCTCGTCAAGGCTCAGGTCTTCGACGTGATAAAGGAGGAGGACTTCGTCAGGGGCGTGCGCTTCAAACATCTGGGCAGGATCTACGAGGTTCGATCCGATCTCGTTATAGCCGCCGACGGGGTCGAGTCGCAGGTGGGAAGATGGGCCGGATTGGACACCGCCCTTAGGATCGATGAGATAGACGTCTGCGCCCAATACCTGATGGCTAACGTGGAGATCGAGCCGGAGCTCTGCGACTTCTATCTGGGACATGAGCTCGCCCCGAGGGGATATGCCTGGGTCTTCCCCAAAGGCGATCGAACGGCAAACGTGGGAGTGGGAATCGGCGGGACGATCTCCGGCGGAGATGGAAGACTGGCCCTGGATTACCTGAACAGATTCGTCAGGGACAGATTCCCAAACGGATCGATACTCTCCCTCGTCGTCGGAAGCGTCCCCATAGACGGAACGCTCCCAAAGATCGTCGCGAACGGGATCATGATAGCCGGAGATGCCGCCCATCAAAACGATCCCCTCTCCGGAGGCGGGATAATCAACGCCATGATAGCCGGCCGAATAGCGGGAGAGGTGGCGGTCGAGGCGATCAAGGCAGGGGATACGTCAGAGCGGTTCCTCAGCCGGTATCCCGAAAGATGGGACCGGGAGGTCGGCAGGACCTTCAAACACCTCCGCAGGGTGCGGGAGGGGGTGCTCAGGTTCAGCGACGAAACCCTGGACAGATGCGCCCATGCCCTCTCGAAGATACCGGGGGGAGAGCTGACCGTCTTCCAGATCTTCAAGACCGTGCTGCTGAACGATCCCAGACTCCTCCTTGAGCTGAGACATCTGGCCAGATTCGGATGGTTCGGATGAAGCTGCTAAAGATCGATATGCATGTTCACACCGAGTTCTCACCGGATTGCCGCACGAAGCTCGATGACATCCTCCGGATATGCGATGAGAGAGAACTGGATATCGTCGGAATACTGGATCACAACTCGATCGAAGGCGCCCTCAAGCTCAACGAGATGATGCCCGGACGCGTGATCGTGGGGGAGGAGATCAGGACGAAGGAGGGCGAGGTGGCGGGTCTGTTCCTGAAGGAGAGGATTCCCCCGGATCTCCCTCCGGAGGAGACGATAGAGAGGATAAAGG
>CAZHVH010000009.1:0-12869 GCA_964535855.1 uncultured bacterium | reverse complement strand
TTCGCCAGCGATCGACACACCATGATCGTCGCCTTCAGGCCGAGGGAGGATGATATCGTCAGGGCCGAGACCCTCACGCCCGGATACCCTCCGGGGAGCTTCTCCATCGGCGAGTTCCGCCCGCCCGACGATCCCGATCCAGGCCGACGCTGGATGAGCTATCTGGCCGAGCTGGGCGTCCCGCCTCCCAACTGGATCAACTACATCAAGGCCTCCGCCTTTTACCTTCAGAATCTGCGTCCGGAGGAGAGCCTCAGGGGCATCGATCTGCTCGTCGAGTCGACCATACCCCCGGCGGGCGGCGCCTCCTCCTCGTCCGCCCTTGTCGTCGTCTCAGGGATCGGCGTAAGGGCCGCCAACGGGATGAAGATCGATATGGACGAGCTGGCCGAGTCATCCTCCAGGGCCGAGTGGCTCGTCGGAACGCGCGGGGGGAAGATGGATCATGCGACGATGTGCTTCGCCAGGGAAAATCACGCGCTGCTCATAAGCTTCCACCCGTTCTCGGTCGAACCGATTCCGATGCCCGTCGAGCGGTACAGATGGGTGACCTTCTACGCTCATCCGGCCGATAAAGGCAGCGCCGTGATGAGCGAATACAACGAGCGATCCGCTGTCTCCAAATTCATCATACCGGCGCTCCTGAGGGATGTCCTCTCACGGAACGAATCGCTTGAGATCCGGTGGAGGTCCCTTCTGAATGCCATAGCCTCGCGCGATAGGGCCTCGCTGGATAGGGAGTGGGAGACGATCGAGATGGTTCTCTCGCTCCTACCCCAATCCATCACACTGCGCGAGTTCCTATCGAGATTCGAGGAGATGGAGGGCGAGCTCAGGGAGCTATATCCGGCGCTGTTTCAGGTCAAGGGGATGGATTCGCCGCTGAAGGTTCGGGATAGGGCCGAACATCACCTGGGTGAGATAAGGCGGGTCATAGCGGCGGCCGAGATCCTGAAAGAGGCCCATGAGGCCGGATCGGAGGGGGATATCAGGGGCGAGATCGATAGGATGACGCGGATCGGCCGTCTGCTCGATGAGACTCACCGCAGCCTCAGGGACCTCTATGAGGTGAGCACCGGAAGGATCGAGGAATTGATCCAGCTCATACGCTCCTGTGACGGAGTCCTGGGAGCTAGGGTGATGGGGGGAGGGTTCGGGGGGAACATCCTGGCGTTGATCATGGAGGAGGACGTCCGGAGGGCGATCGAAAACGTCCGCAGCCGCTCCTATAAGGACACGATCATGATCTCATCACCCGGCGATGGATCCATCCACATCCCGTCATCCGAGTCGAAACGGTTCAGGCTGATCGAGCTGGCAAACGATCCGGTGAGATGGAGGGAAAATGAGGGTGAGATCAGGGCGATAGTCGACGGGCTCCTCGGAGAGGGACCCTCCCGGCCGGTGAAACCGGTGATCGTCGCCGCCGGCAAAGGGGTGAGGGCGAGACGGAGCGGGCTCGAGGTCCCTAAGCCCCTCGCGCCGGTCTTCGGAACTCCTGTGGTGAGATATGTCCTCGAGAAGTTCCTCGCCCTCCCCTTCGACGTCGAGAGGCCGGTGGTGATCGTAAGCCCCGAGACGCTCGATCCGATCAGAAAGGCCCTTTCGGGATATCAGGTCGACTACGTCGTTCAGGAGGAGGCGCTGGGGACGGCGAACGCCGTGCTCTCAGCGAGGAAGAGACTGCGGGATTTCGACGGAGACGTGGCGGTGATATGGGGCACACAGCCAGTAGTCAGGGTCGAAACCATAAGGGATTCCATCCTGATCCATCAGGCAGCTCGATTCAGCAGCATGACCTTCCCGACGGCCTTGAGATCGAATCCCTACGCGCCGATCGTGAGGGATGAAGAGGGATGGGTGATTGACAGCCTCGAGACCCACCTCGAGGGGGCGAAGGCCCCTGAGGTCGGCGAGGATAACATCGGCTTCTTCCTGCTCCCGTGCCGCGAGATGTTTGAATCCCTGGAAAAGCTACATCGCGAGCATTATCTGCCCGAGGGGAAATACGACACCCCCGGGGGAGAGCTGGGATTTCCCAACATGATGGTTAGAGAGATGGCACGCGAGGGGAAAACGATCCTGGCCCTGGCGATGGCCGATCCGAGGGAGACGAAAGGCATAAAGGCGAAGGAGGATCTGGAAACGGTCGAAAGATATATCTTACAACTCAGCGGAACAGGAGAAGCAAACGTTTGACGTTGGACATACGCAATATCATCTTTTGCCCTTCAGTGGGATGACGCATATCATCTTTAAAACCTTATCCCCCTTGTTCGTAAACTGATGCTTCTCGTTGGGCTTGATGAATATGGCGTCGCCCGATGAGAACGGCACCTCGCTGTCCTCCAGCCTGACCGTCCCTTCGCCCTCTATTATGAAGACCTCATGTTCCCATGGATGGGTGTGGAAGGGAGTGCTGCTTTGAGGTTCGACCTCGAAGAGCCTCATCGAGAAATTTTCGGCCCCGTCCCTTTCATCCACCAGCCAGTATAGTTTCACCCCCTGGCCGTATCTCTCAAGCCTTGCCTCATCGTATCTCCTCTTGAGCATCCCATCACCTCTCACGGCAGATTTCGGGGCAATTTTATCATCTTCGCCTCCCATCGTCAACGACCATTTCTTCACACCGATATTCGTAGTTGTCTTAGCAGAAGCCTTTGTGATATGATGCTTTTGCCTATCGGAAAGCCGTCTAATCCCCGCTGAGGTCGGCACGCCCTCATCACCGGAACCCTATGGCGACAGCTTTCTCGGTGATTTTGCCGTTGTATGTCTCCCCATAACGGTTTATAATTTGTCCTCGATGGAGACGTGAGAGGTGGGGAGATGTCCACGAAGCTGGAAAGGATCCTCTGGATAGACAGGGAGATTCGGGCTGGGAGATACCCGAACGCCCGTAAGGTTAAGGAACGCTTTGAGCTGCGGAACATCAGGACGGCCTATGGGGACAGGAGGTTCATGATAGATCGTCTGGGCGCTCCGATCGGATATGACAGGTTCAAAGGCGGATGGTACTACACCGAGCCGAGCTATTCACTGCCCTCCATAATCCTGACAAAAAAGGAGATAATCGCCTTCTTCCTAGGAGAGGAGCTCGTCAGGCGGTATCTGGGAACCCCCTTCGAACAGCCTCTGCGCCTGGCGTTGAAGAAGATAACGCAATACCTGCCGGAACACATAAGCTTCGATCCGGAGGAGACGTTATCGGGGATCGTCTTCACCGGAGGCTCGACGGTCGAGGTCGACACCGAACTGCTTGCGGATCTACATCAGGCTATAGAGAAAAGGTGTCAGGTGGAGATCCTCTACTACACGGCCAGCCGTGACGAGTTGAACGAGAGAACCGTCGATCCATACCATCTTCACAACATCCGCGGCGACTGGTATCTGATAGCCTTCTGTCACAGAAGGGGTGAGGTGCGCGATTTTCTCGTAAGCCGCATAAGGAGATTGAAGGTCCTGCCCTACCGATTCGATAAGGACCCGAGCTTCTCGCTCGACGAGTATCTGTCCAAGGGATTCATAGCCGAGCGGGGAAAGGAGCCGGTCGAGGTTGCGATCAAATTCGACGCCTACCAGGCACGCTGGATAAGGGAGCGCAGGTGGCATCCGAGCCAGGAGATGGAGGAGCTGCCCTCCGGAGAGCTTATACTGCGGTTAAGGGTGGGTGGATTGGAGGAGGTAAAGCGGTGGGTGATGGGGTATGGATCGCATGCCGAGGTGCTCCGGCCTGAAAGCCTCCGCAGGGAGATAAGGGAAGAGATCGAAAGGATGAAAAAAGTTTACGGCTGAAAGGTGAGTGCATATATATTGCACTCGCACATGTTATAATTAGGGAGAAAGGAAACAGGAGAAAGCATCCTTCTGTCTCCCACATATCTGGGGGTGATGGGTCCGTGAGGATAATCTTGACGCTACAGCCGCTTGACGGCGCTCTCACCCTGCCGATTCAGTATAACAGCTTGGTTCAGGGGATGATCTATCACAACCTGGAGAGGGCGATCGCTGACTGGCTGCATGACGAGGGCTTCCCCTCCGGAAAACGCCGTTTCAAGCTCTTCACCTTCAGCCGGCTGATGGGGAGGTATCGTATAGGGCAGGATGCTGAGGGACGATCCATCACCTTCCCCGGCCCGATCAGGCTTCACGTGGGCTCGGTTCACGATAGATTTCTCGAGTCGCTGATCGAACATCTGTTACGTCAGTCCATCGTGTTTATAGGGGAGGGTCGGTGTGAGGTGGTGTCGGTGGAGGTTGAGGAGATACCGGAGGTGAGCATGCCGGTCAAAGTCCGTGCCATTTCGCCGATCACGGTTTACAGCACGTTGATGACCGGCGACGGGCGAAAAAAGACTTACTATTACAGCCCTTTTGAGGTGGAATGGGAGAAACACATTCTGGCGAATTTGGGGAGGAAGGGCAGAGCGCTCGGGTGGAGTGATGATGAAATTATGAGCCTGAGCGAGGGACATATCCGACCTGTCAGGGTTCGGAAGGGGGATGAGAGCGTGGTGATGTATCGTGAGACTGTGATAAAGGGCTGGACGGGGATCTATGAGTTGGACTTACCCGAACCCTTCTTCCATCTGGCCTACGACGCCGGATTGGGCGCGAAAAACTCACAGGGGTTTGGGATGGTGGAGATAATTGAAACAGGGAGGGGTGAAAGTGATCAGAGGGATTAAAGCCATCGGCGAAGCTATTATCAAAGATATGGAAGATCCTCAGTTAGATCTGGCAAGGTTTTTGATCGAAGATCTCTCTAAGCCCAGAGGTGAAAAAGGATATGTAGTCATTTTGAAGATCAATACCGACGGGCCATCTCTCTCACTAGACATCGGTTCAGAATTTTCGGAACCTTCCCTGGAGATCGGAGCTAAGTTTCTCTGGGTAGGGAAACCGACAGGGGCAAATGATGATCAGGATCGGTTAACCACGGATAAGGTCGAATATCTCATCTCGCAAACGATACCGAATCTCATTAGGGAAGATAGATTAGAAGGGGGCGAGCTTAGATCCTTGCTCGAGAAAACTTTTCATACCATATTCTTCGATCTAGGCGATGGTGAAAGCTCGCTGTTTAAAGGACAACACAGGAGATACAGATATATCTGGGATCTCAAGGGCCTTGGAATTGAGGATGCGCCTGAACCTAAGGAGCTGAAAGAAATTGTTCAGGAGAGCGGCGATCCCAAAAAGGGGATAAAGGAGGTCGCTGGGATCCTTAAAAACGAGATTAAGTCCCAACTTGATATCAAACCTAATGATATCTCACTTTACACTCTTGAAATAGATGGAGAACTCGTTGCTCAACATCCGGATTACAGGAAGTACATCTTCAAGAGATTGGTAGATGATAGGTTCGTCAATGCGGAAGAGGGGATATGCCATATCTGCGGCGGAAGGAAGGTGGTCACGTGGAACACTAAGCAGTTTAAGCTCTTGAAGTTTTACATCACCGATAAAATCGGTTTCTCCAGCGGACTGAAAGGGGAGAGGGGTGGTTTCCTCAGCACATATAGGATCTGCAGGGATTGTTACATGGCTCTTCTGGCAGGGGAGAATTTCGTCGGCAATAGACTGAGATCGAATCTCGCCCTCAGCGATGTTTACGTGATACCATCCTTTCACATGGACGTCGGTCTGAACAGGGATAACTTGGAGACGTGGGCTGATTATCTGAAAAGCTCCCTCGGCAAGGTGAGCAGTATGGATGCTTGGAGAGAGTTCCAGAGGAAATTTAAGAAATTCAGTGAGATCGAAAGGAGCAAATCCTACTTTATGTTTAACTTCCTCTTCGCCAGCAAACAACAGGCGGCTGTGAAGATAAGTAAGTTAATTCAGGATGTCCCGCCCTCGAGGCTTGATCTGCTGATGGAGGAAGAGGGGAAGATCTTCGAATTAGCTGAGAGGTTTTTCGGTGAAGGTCCTTGGAGTTTAAAGCTGAATTCGATTCTGTACCTTTTTCCCGTTCGAAAAGGAGCTCAATCTGTCCGCGAGGTGCTTGAGGTCTATGATGCCCTTTTCACCGGCGGACCTCTATCAGGAGCCTTTCTTAGGAGAAACTTTATCGAAGTGGCAAGGATGTATCACCATGAAAGCTTCGGGGCTTACATCCATAGGCCGCCCAGCGATTCCGCTGACATAGCTATGATTAGGTTCTTAATTCAATCCCAGCTCTTTCTGAAATATCTTGAAGGGTTGGGGATGCTCAATGATAAAAGGAGGGATGAACCAATGTCCGGTATAATTCAAGACTTGGAACCCGAATTGAAGGAATACCTGAGTGAGATGGGATATGACGGTCCCAGATCATCTTTGTTCCTTCTGGGTTATCTAGTCGGACAGGTGGGGAATGCCCAAGCTTCGATATCGAGAGGTGGAAACGTCAAAAAGCCTATACTCAACAAGATCAACTTCATGGGCATGCCGTTTTCCAAGATAATGCGCTTGTCCAATGAGATATTTGAGAAACTCGAACAGTATGGGAAGCTCGACGGCTTTAATGAGGTGATCTTCTCTGTCATGAAAGAGCTAATGGACAGATACAAAGACAAATGGGGTTTAACCCCTCAGGACAACGTCTATTACATCCTTTCAGGCTATGCTTATGCTACCAGAAAAGCCATAACGCATAAAAAGGAGGGAGGATAATGAGTGTCATCACAAAAAACTCCGAGATCCTTTTCATCTACGATGCCAAGCTGTGTAACCCAAACGGCGATCCCGATGAGGAGAACCGACCGAGAATGGACTACGATACCGGTCGGAACCTCGTAAGCGATGTGCGCTTGAAGCGTTATCTGAGGGATTACTGGCTAGGTATAGGGTATGACATCTGGGTCAGAAGAATAGAAGAGAGCGGCGAGGAAAAAACGGTCACTGCCAAACAGAGGATCGATCTCCTAGCAAAGGAGTTCGGAGCGAAGAGCGCGAAAGAGGCTCAGAAAAAACCGGAGTTCAAAGGGTGGCTTCTCGATAAGCTGGTCGATATCAGGATCTTCGGGGCGACTATGCCGATAGGGGAGGAGGGTGCAAGAGGAGCTTCCATGACCCTGACCGGACCGGTCCAATTTTCCTGGGGATATTCGCTCAACAGAGTTGAAATACTCCCATCTTCTACCATCACCTCAACCTTCGCCGGAAGAGGGGGAGAGGAGAAGGGCGAATATGGAACCATGGGCAAGGATTGGCGCGTGAAATACTCAGTCATAGCCTTTTACGGGTTAACAAGCGCTTGGAGAGCTAGACACACGAACCTAACGGAGGAGGATATCACGCTCCTCGACCGCTCTATGATCAAGGCGTTGCCCCTGGAAGCCACTACACGCAGTAAGATCGGTCAGACGCCAAGGCTTTACATGAGAGTTGAATACAAGGATGATACTACATTTCTCGGAGATCTGAGAAGCTACATCTCCATCATACCTGAGGAAGGATTGTCCGACATCGCCGATTTCAAGATGGAGTGCTCTAGGCTTGAGGAATTGTTGAACGGTAACAGGGAGAAAATCAACAAGATCGTTCTCTGGAAACACCCCGACCTGAAGGGGGCGGTGTTCGAAAAGCTCAAGGATATAACGGTAGAGGTTAGCCCGGGGGAAGAAAATGAAGAGAGCGAGGAATCCTGAGACGATCCTGATATTTGACATATCAGGGCACATGGCTCACTTCAGGAAGTTCTACACCAATTCATCCTCACTCTCATACTCCTTTCCGCCTCGTCCAACTATTTGCGGGCTCGTGGCCGGAATTCTGGGCAGAGAGCGCGACTCTTACTACGAGGATTTCTCCCTGGGAAAATGTGGGATAGGTGTCTCGATGAGAACTCCCATCAGGAAGATCACGCAGACGGTGAATTATGTGATGACTAAAGATAGGTACCAGGTTGATGGAAGTAAAGGAGGAACCCAAATCCCAATCGAGTTTGTCTTTCCTAGGGCAGGGATGACCTTGCTGATCTATCGGATATATTTCTGGCATGCGGACGAGACGATCCTGAACGAACTTTCCTGGAAGGTGAAGGAGAAAAGGCCCATTTACCCACCATATCTGGGCATAACGGAATGCCCGGCGGAAATAAGATGGATTGCGCTCGTCGAATCAGACGATCTGAGATATCTGAAGGATGTGGGAGAACCTCGACCGATCTCAACCGTCGTACCTATGAGCCGGGTTCGAGGTAACGGGCTTAAGATCTCACCCGGCATTCAAATCCTGAAGGACAGAATCCCGTTGGAGCTTAGTCCAGGGAGATATCTGTCCTCTGTTGACGACGTCATTTACGAACGAGAGTGTAAACCCCTGAGCTTAATAGTTAGCGGGGATATATTCCACATCTCCTATCACGATCCCATCATCGACCAAAGGATAGAAGAGTATACAGTGTTCATGGAACCGGGGTGAAGCTATGGAGGAAAGGAGATTTTTATCCCATCCTGATAAGCTTTTAATTGACCATCTCAAAGAGGTAGGCGAGCTGGCGGAGGAGTTCATAAAAAGCGTTCCCCTAGGGAATCAATCTGAGCTGTCTCTGACAGCTCGCCTCATAGGATTTTGTCATGACTTTGGGAAATACACCTCCTTCTTCCAGGATTGGCTTATTCGCAAAAAGGACTCCGGCCGAAAGAGGAACCACGCTCTAATATCAGCCCTTTTAGCAGCCTGGGTTGTCTCCAAAGAATTCGGAGACCCTTTCCAGAAGGAAAGTATCACATCATACCTCCCTATTCTGGCGTTTCTGGCCGTTCATAGGCATCACGGGGACCTTAGAGATCCCAATCTGATCTTGCATGATCCAGATGAGAACACCTCAGAATGGATAAGGGATAGGAAGGTCCTGCGGGATCAAATTGAAAATCTGCTCGATTCATCTAGGCTTCCCTATCTTGAATCCGAGATGGAGAGATTAGGAATTGAAGGGATCATGGACTTTCTGAACATTAACACGATAATCGAGATCTACAGAAAGCTTGGGAAACCATCCTATTACATCGATCAAGGCAGCTTGTCGGATGAGTTCCGACTTAAACTCGCTTTTACAGCTCAACTTCTTTTCTCAGCTCTTATAGATGCAGATAAGCGGGATGCAGGTAAGGTAAGAAAAATCGGGAGGAAGAAGATCCCATCGGATATCGTTGATTATTACATCAAGGAGAAATTCCCTGTCCCTAAAAAACGGCTGGATCCACTGCGGCGAAGGGTCTACGAGGAGGTTACCCATTCAATCGAGACAATTCCTTTAGAGGATCTACATGGTCATATCCTTACTCTCACCGCTCCGACCGGGTCAGGAAAAACTCTGACTGCTCTATCGGCAGCGATTAAGCTTAGGAATAGGATAGAAAAGGAAAAAGGATATACCCCCAGAATCATCTATTCTCTCCCGTTCGTCAACGTGATAGATCAGAACTACGGGGTATTCCATGATGTTCTTAAAACGCTGGACGACTTTGAAAGGGATGAATCGGCTTATCTGCTGAAACATCATCATTTATCTGAAGTCACCTATAAAACGGAGGATGAAAGAGTTCCGCTGGATGAAGCTCTCATGTTGACAGAGAGCTGGGAGAGCGAGATCACGGTTACCACCTTCGTTCAACTACTCCATACCCTCATAGGTTTCAAGAATTCCTTTCTGAAGAAATACCATAATCTTGCCGGAGCTATCCTCATCCTGGATGAGATTCAAAACATCCCTGTGGAACAATGGAGGCTGGTAGGGGAGATTTTGAGAGGAGCCGCTAAATATCTGGGGTGCACAGTCATTCAAATGACCGCTACGCGTCCGCTGATCTTCAGTAAGGAAGAAACCATTGAGCTGTTGCCTGATCCTGAATCTTGTTTTTCCAGGCTCGATAGAACTTCTATTCATGCTCGAACCTCCAAGCTTTTACCAATTGAAGATTTCACTGAGATGATTCTTGAAGAATGGGATGGTAAAACCTCGCTTTTAATAGTTCTAAACACCATCAGGGCGTCTATAGAGACCTATGAACTCCTTAAAAGGAAGCTGAAATGTCATCCGGTGGTGGGTTATCCGGAGGAGGATGAAGTTCAATCTGAAGAGCTCTCTATCGTCTATCTCTCTACAAATATCATCCCGATCCAGCGTAGAAAGAGAATCGAGTTTTTGAAAGAACGACTGAACGAAGAGAAACCAACCATACTGGTATCTACACAGGTGGTAGAAGCAGGAGTGGATCTCGATTTCCACCGTACCATCAGGGACATAGGACCGCTAGATTCAATTGTCCAAGTCGCCGGCCGCTGTAACCGATCCTGGAATCGGGAAATACCTGGACAGGTGAGAATTATTAACCTGAAAAACGGTGGCGCACCGTGGGTTTACGGGAAAATCCATATCTGGCTCGCAAAGGAACTCCTCCGGGACAGGATACTTCGTGAGAGGGATTTCTACTCTGCGGTGGAGACCTTTTTTGGTGAGGTTCGATCGAGAAAGGACGATACAGAATATTTAGAGATACTGAAAGCTTTCCGTCATCTCCGATTCGACCGTGATAGGGATATGCCAAAAGTCAGCGATTATCGATTTATCGAGAAGGGAATTGAGATCCCGATTTTCGTAGCTCTCACTGAAGAAGATGAGATAATTTGTGAACGTTTCATCCATGAGGTTTTGGAAAGGGAAGATCCCATAGAGAGAAAACGGGCATATCTTTCCATCCGCAGGGAGTTCAAGGGCAGAGTGATCACCCCGCTCTTAGAAAGGGCGAAGGAAAACCTGCCTGGTCCGCTCGCTGAAAACACCCAATATCGAAAGATCCCTCTCGATAAGGATTATCAAGATCGGTTCTACGATCTTGAAACGGGTTTTAAGTGGCTGCCGGAGGAAAAAGCATGGGTCTGGTAACTCCTTTCAGAGGAGAAATACCTGTAACCGGCACTTTGGTCTGGTACTACTACATCTGCCACCGTGAGGTATGGTTGATGGCGCATGAGATCGAGCCGGAAAGGGAGAACCCGTTTTTAGAATTGGGAAGGCTCATTCACGAGGAGTCTTACCAGAGGGATAAGAAAGAGTTCAAAACGGACGGGATGAAGATCGATCTGGTTCGGAGAGAGAGGGGACGATTGGTTGTAGGCGAAGTAAAAAAATCCTCGCGTTTCCTGGAATCGGCTGAGATGCAACTAGCGTATTATCTGTGGCGACTCGATCAGATGGGCGTGGAGGCGAAAGGTGAGCTTCTCATACCCAAGGAGCGAAAACGGATACCGGTGGAGCTCTCAGATGATCTGAGATGTAAGCTGGAGGAAGCCATCGAGGATATCAAACGCATCGCCGCTTTAGAGTCTCCTCCCTCTCCACACCGCATCCCGTTCTGTCGGAACTGTGCCTATAGAGAATTCTGCTGGGGATGAGGTGAATCTATATGAAACAACCGATATACATCTTCTCCGACGGCGAGCTCCAGCGAAAGCAGAATACCATATCCTTCGTGGATTCGGAGGGAAAAAGAAAGTATATCCCCGTGGAGGGGACCTCCGAGCTCTATATCTTCGGCGAAGTGGATTTGAACAAGCGCCTGCTGGAGTTTCTAACCCGATCGGAGATCCTGATCCATTTCTTCAACCACTACGGCTATTACATCGGCTCGTTTTACCCGAGGGAACATTACAACTCCGGTTGTCTCATCCTCAAGCAGGCCGAACACTATCTCGATCTGATAAAAAGGCTTGAGCTGGCAAGACGATTCGTGTCGGGCGCCATTGAGAACATGAAACAGGTGCTCAGCTATTACCTGCGCAGAGGGGTGAACCTGGAAGACGCGATAAACGCTATCGAGCTTACGGGCTCCTCGCTTGATCGGCAGGACTCGCCGGAATCCCTCATGGCGGTTGAGGGAAACGTTCGGGAGATCTACTACGGCGCCTTCGACCTCATCCTTAAGCAGGGGGAGTTCTCGTTCACGAAACGCACGCGCCGACCGCCTCAGAATCGCCTGAACGCCCTGATCAGCTTCGGAAATTCGCTGATGTATGTCGCGGCTCTCAGCGAGATATACCGCACCCATCTCGATCCGCGAATTGGCTTCCTTCATGCCACGAACTTCCGCAGGTTCACCCTTAACCTGGATGTAGCCGAGATATTCAAACCCATAATGGTGGATAGGTTAATCTTCAGCCTCGTCAACAAGGGACAGATCAAGGCGAGGCATTTCTCTGAGTCCGCCGGCGGGGTATTCCTTACGGAAAAAGGACGTAAGGTCTTCATCGAGGAGTGGGAGAAACGGCTTCGCACGACCATAAATCACCCCAGATTGAAACGCAAGGTTTCCTATCGCCGTCTGGTTCGCCTGGAGCTTTACAAGATCGAGAAGCATCTATTGGGGGACGAATCCTATAAACCCTACAAGGCGGGGTGGTAGCTTATGTTCACGATCATGGCCTACGACGTGAACGTAGCGAGGGTAAGTAAGGTTTTGAAGATCGGGAGGAGATATCTGAACTGGGTTCAGAACTCCCTTTTTGAGGGGGAGCTCTCCCGAGCTCAACTGGAGAAGCTTAAGTCGGATTTGAGGAGGGTGATCAACGAGGAGGAGGATTCCGTGATCTTCTATCTCCTGAGGAGGCGCCAATATATGGAGCGCGAGACCATGGGGGTGGAGAAAGGTGGCGAGAGCTCGTTTCTATGAGCTAGGGGGATTTCCGTCGACCTCCGGTAGCGCGGGAATCCCAGGGGTTCGACGGATAAGGTTGAAGTTGAAGGATGCTCGACGTGCAAAGGTTTCACCAAGCCGGGGAAGCCTAAAGGAAGTTTTATTTCTTGCATTTGGTCCTTATAGCAGCTATAATTTTTTCGGCTATCGCAATGGGTTCGTAGGATACCTATGAGGGATTGAAAC
>CAZHVH010000008.1:20373-26547 GCA_964535855.1 uncultured bacterium | reverse complement strand
ATCTCAGAGCGGGGAAGAAGGAAAGATCAGGAGCGAGGGTAAGGCGTGAAGCGCATCGTGCAGAGCGCTTTACGCTCAATGCCTCACGCCCTACGCTTTCTTAAAGGACTTATGGTCTCGGGTCGTATAGAACGTTGGGGCTCCTTTCACGAAGAGCGGGGATATAAGTCCTATACGCTCTATCATTAAGAGGGTTTCCCCTTAGATCAACCCCACCTCCACCTATGAGGATAAGCCCTATCACAAGTGGTTTTATGTCCGATATCCGGTTGTTGGAAAGGCCGAGACATATGTTGACGCCATCCCGCTTCCACATCCTAGACCAGCCCACTCCACCAAGGGATCTCATGTTCGCGAGGAAGGAGATATCCTCTATCTGGTTATCGTCGAGGTAGAGGGCTCTGAGCTTCAAATCGCCCAGCGGAGAGGCATCGCTTATCAGGTTTTTACGCAGATCAAGCACCTTCAGCCCCTTAAGTTCGCTCAGCGGACTTACGTCCGTTATCCTGTTATTCCCCAGAAAAAGCATCTGCAGGCCGGTCAGTTTGCTCAGAGGCTTTATGTCCTCTATGTTGTTGGACTCCAACATCAAGCTCTTTAAGTTTTTCAGCCCGCTTAAGGGGCTCAGATCGGCTATCCGGTTGCCGCTCAGATCCAGCTCACGCAGCCGTGTTAACCCCTTCAGCGGCTTCACATCGGCTATCAGATTCATCCCCAGGTACAGCTTCTGCAGCTTCGTCAGGTTCTGCAGCGAGCTTATGTCGCTTATCCGGTTACTGTTGAGGTTCAGGTTTTCCAGGTTGACTAGACCTCCCAGTGAGGTTATATCGCTTATCCTGTTTGTGTGAAGTTGTAACACCCGAAGCTTCGTCAAATCTCCCAGCGGCCCTATCTCGCTTATCCGATTGCCCCATAGATAGAGTTCTTGAAGTTCGGTCAGCCCGCTCAGCGGTGAGAGATCGTTTATGTCATTACCACCCATGCTCAAATGCCGTAGCTTTTTGAGTCCTTTTAAGGGGCTGAGGTCTTTTATCCGGTTGTTCTTCAGATATAGATCGCTCAGGTTGGTCAGGTTCCTGAGCGGTGTGATGTCCTCTATTCGGTTCTCAACTAGGTTCAGCCATCTCAGACTCCTCAGGCCGTTTAAGGGGGTTATGTCGCTTATTCTGTTGTCCGTGAGATCTAATTTTCGGAGCTTAGTCAGGCTCTTCAGAGGAGTTATGTCCTCTATCTTGGTTGATGCCAGGGTTAACGTTTCGAGATTCTCGCATCCTTCAATTCCGCTCAGATCGAGGATCGTCCTCCTTCGGATCTCTAACCTCTTCAGTCTGAGCAGATCTGACTTCATGATCGGACCTTCGGGCTTTCCAAGGGCTCTCCTTATCGCTGACTCCACCACCGGATCGGCGAACCGAACCTCCCCTTTAGCCTTCTCGGCCTTCGCCATGGGGAGCAACTGCGTCGTCGCCGCTAGAGCGGCAAGGATAAGGCATGCGATCAGCATAAAAGCCCATCCCTTTCCGGAAAGACCGACCGAGATCGGCTGTTTGCTGTTCAAGATCATGTTTACCCTCCTTTTGAGGTTTTCGAAACCGCCCAGGGCTAGGGGGATTCCTAGGAGAGCAGTTCCGGCCTGCCGGAGCAGGCAACTGGCATACGCCTTTCGCCCTTCGCCGAGTCGAATCACCCAACCGTCGCATATATGCTCCTGCTGACTTCGAAGCTGCATGAAGGCGAAGAGCAGAACCGGATGGAAGAAGAATGGAATCCTCAGAAGGGAGGCCATCATGTTGATCGGGTAATCATACCTCCTGATATGAGCGAGCTCATGGATGAGTGTCATCCTGATGTCAGCGAGAGATGCACTCTCGATCATGTCCGACGGCAGAAGTATCAGAGGCTTGTACCATCCGAACGAGACGGGATACCCCAGTAGATCCGAGGCGGCGAGCCGAACTTGACGTCTAACGCCAAGGGCTTTTCGAAGTTCATCCAGCAGATTTAAGATGGCGGTATTCTCGACCGAAACGGTCTCCCTCCTCAACAGGTGCAGGTTGTGTATTCCCTTCACGAAGCGCATCGACATGAGACAGATACCCAGAAGCCAGAGAAGCATCAGGATCTCCCTCGCGGGTATCCTCATGGAGGTGGAAGTGAGTTCGCCGTTCACCCGATCGCTTCCTCCAATAACCATCTCCGGTTTGAGGGAGCCGCTAGCGATACCCTTTCCTTCGGGCGGCTGAGAAAATGCCCTCACATCCCGTTCGATGTACCCTTGGAAAGATACAGCCGCACTATCCATTCGATCGATTCTTCCCCTAAGTAGGCCGATGTCGATGTCCGGCAGGAAGGGGTTTAGTAGAGGCAGAAACAGCGGGCTGAGCATCACCAGCATCCAGAGGTTATATCGCATCACGGGCGAGCGCAGCCTAAGGATATAGGTCAGGAGAAAGACCAAAGCGCCTAAAACACATATCTGCCAGGAGATATTGACCAACGCCGCCGAGAGATAATGCATCGGACCGTCCATTACTCCTCCTCCTCATATGAGCTTATCCGTTGCCATAATTCCTCCAGCTCCCCTCTGCTGAGGCCCTGAACCTTTACGAGCGTGCTGAGCAGCATCTCCGTTGATCCGTCGAACAGTCTATCCAGCAGATCGCGCAACATGCTCTGAGACACTTCCTCCTCGGTGATCAACGGCTTGTATACGTAGGTTCTTCCGACCACCTCGTGTCCGACGATCCCCTTCCTCTCCATATTTTTGAGGATCGTGGCCACCGTGGTGTAGGCGATCTGTTCTCCCTTCAGCAAGGTCTGATATATATCCCTGACAGTGGCCTGCCCTTTCTTCCATATGATCTTCATGATCTGAAGCTCTCGTCTGTGCAGCGTCATCACGTTATCTCCTTATAGAATAGTAGTTATGCATTAGTATTATACCATACATTAAATGCTCTGTCAAGTGTTTTGTCGACGTAAGTTTAAACCAACCTCGGCCTTTTTCGTCTAAGTCGAGCGATGAAATTCCCGTAAGGTAAAGGGGGCTGTCATCTTGCTTACGTTAGCCGATAAAGCTTTGACGAAGATAATGCTGGACGCCGGAATGATCGATGAGAGCGAGTATGCTGAGATCATGAGGGAGATCGAGTCCTCGGAGAAACCCGATCTGGATGAGATCCTGGTCAACGGCGGCTACATCACCCCCAGGGAACTGGAGCTGGTCAGGAGAAGCATGGAGCTCGATATCCCCTGTGTCAGCCTCAAGAACGTGACGGAGGAGGATAAGGACGAGGAGGCCGTCTCCAAGATCCTTCCGAGCTTCGCTCTCCGCAGAAGGGTCGTCCCCCTCCAGTTGAGCGAGGATAACGTCCTGAAAATCGCCATGCCCGATCTGGATCTGGATGTGATAGACGACATAAGATTGGTGACGGGATGCGAGGTCGAGCCCGTTCTGGCGCTGGAGGAGGAGATACAGGAGGCGATCAGGCGGTTTTACGGCAAGACGGCCAAGGACGTCATAGATGCCGAGGCGCCCATCGGGGTGGACACGACGGAGGGCGTTCAGACCATAGCCGACTACGGCCTTAAGCCTGAGGATCTGGCGACCAACCCGACCGTCATACACGCCGTCAACCAGATAATCATCGATGCCGTCAGGGAAAAAGCCAGCGACATTCACATCGAGCCCTTCGAGAACGAGGTGCTGATAAGATATCGTATAGACGGCGTTCTGGAGCGTAGGCCCAGCCCGCCGAAATACCTCCAGCATGCCATAACCTCGCGAGTCAAGCTTCTGTCGAAGATGAACATCGCCGAACGTCGCAGGCCGCAGGACGGCAGGATCCAGCTCCGTATCGAAAGCCTGGGGAACAGGGAGATAGACATCCGCGTCTCGACCGTGCCGGTGTTGTGGGGCGAAAGCGTGGTGATGCGTATCCTGGATAAGGAGGCCATGGCCTATGATCTGGAGAGCCTTGGCCTGTTGGAGGATAACCTCCAGCAGTTCTATCAGCTCATAAGCAAGCCATATGGGATCATCCTCTCCACCGGCCCGACCGGAAGCGGAAAGACGACGACGCTTTACGCCTGCCTCAAGAAGATCAACACCGAACAGGTTAAGATAATCACGATTGAAGAGCCGGTCGAGTATGACCTTGAGGGGATCAACCAGATAGAGGTCAGACCGGAGATAGGTGTCACCTTCGCCGCCGGGTTGAGACACATACTCAGACAGGATCCGGACATCATCATGGTGGGCGAGATACGAGATCTGGAGACGGCCGAGATGGCCATACACGCCTCTCTGACGGGACATCTGGTCTTCAGCACGCTGCATACGAACGACGCCGCGAGCGCCATAACAAGGCTCATAGATATGGGCATAGAGCCGTTTCTGGTCGCCTCCACCCTGGAGGGGATAGTCGCCCAGAGGCTCGTCAGGAAGGTCTGCAAGGCCTGTGCACAGAGGTATCACCCAACCGAGGAGGAGCTCAGGAGCATGGGGGTTGACCCGGAGACAGTGCCGGACGATCTGATGATCTACAGGGCCGTGAGGGGAGCCGACTGCGACGAGTGCAGGGGAAGAGGCTATGTCGGCAGGACGGGGATCTTCGAGGTGATCGTGATGAACGATCAGTTGAGGCAGATGGCGATGGAGAACGTCCCATCCCAGCAGATCAAGCAGGAGGCCAGAAAATACGGGATGAGGACGTTGCGTGAGGACGGATGGCGCAAGGTGGTGATGGGGATAACGACGATCGAGGAGGTCATGAGGATCACTCAGAGCGAGGCATACGAGGGGGTGTGATCGGTGCCGAGGTTCAGATATGAGGCTCTAACCGTCACCGGAGCCACGCGATCAGGATCAATAGATGCCTCCTCACAACAGGAGGCCATAGCGATTCTGCGCAAGATGGATCTCTTCCCCACCAGGATCGTCGAAGAAGGGGAGGAGGGCGAAAGGCGTCCTTTCAGGATACCCCTCCTCGGCGGCAGGGTTCGATCAAGCGAGGTGGAATTCTTCAGCTATCAGATGGCCACCATGCTCAACGCCGGCGTGCCGCTCGCGGAGGCTCTGGGGATCGTCATCGGTCAGATCGCCAATAAGACCTTCAAGAGGGTCATAAGCCAGGTGAGGGAGGACGTGGAACACGGGGCGACGCTTGCCGACGCCATGAGCCGCCATCCTCAGGTTTTTTCCGAGCTTTACGTGAACATGATCCGCGCCGGGGAGATGGGCGGGATCTTAGGCTCCGTATTTGAGAGATTGGCCAGCTTCTCTGAGAGACAGAGACTGCTTAAAAGCGCCGTCATATCCGCCATGTTCTACCCAGCGATTCTCTTCACGATGAGCCTGGTGATTCTGGTCGTGTTGACCGTCTTCGTCATACCCAAATTCACGGCTATGTTCGCCGAGATGAAGATCACCCTGCCGTTGCCGACCAGGATTCTGATAGGCTTTACGGGCGGGGTTAGGGACTGGTGGTGGCTGATATTGATCGGATTGATCACGATTATCTTCGGGATAAGGCAGTATGCCAAAACGGAGGGCGGCAGGGTCGCTCTGGACGGGCTCAGGATAAAGATGCCGCTCATCGGATCGATTTTCAGGGCTTTCGCCCTTGCGAGGTTTACCAGGACGATGGGAACGCTGTTGGAGAACGGCGTCATACTGTTGGACGCCCTGACGGTCGTTAAGGATACCATCGGCAACAAGGTCTATGAGAAGGCGGTTGAACAGAGCATCGAGGAGATAAAACACGGCTCCACGTTGGCGAGGCAGATGAGGGAGCAGGGTATTTTCCCCGAGATGGTGGTCAACATGATCTCCATCGGCGAGGAATCGGGAAAACCCGAGGTGATGTTCAACAAGCTGGCGGATTTCTACGATCTTGAGACCAGAAAGCATCTCGATCGTGTTACCAGCACGGTCGGACCCTTAGTTGTCCTGCTCATGGGCGGTATGGTCGCCTTTATGGCCGTGGCGATGGTCCTGCCCATCTTCGAGGCAAGCACCGCATTGGGAGGATAAACGGCAGTCGGCGAACGGCCAATGACCGCTATTTTGATAATGGAGGTGTCCAGGCCATGTCTTTGAGAACAAATGAGAAGAGGAAAAAGAGGAGGGAACGGGGGTTCACCCTGATAGAGCTCCTGATCGTCATAACGATC
>CAZHVH010000008.1:18739-20273 GCA_964535855.1 uncultured bacterium | reverse complement strand
AAAGAGGAGGGAACGGGGGTTCACCCTGATAGAGCTCCTGATCGTCATAACGATCTTAGGCATCCTGGCCACGATGGTCGGCACCAGGGTGATCAGACAGCCGGATAAGGCCAGAGTGGCCAAGGCGAAGGTCGAGATACGCGTCCTCAGCCAGGCGCTACAGCAGTATGCCATAGATAACGGCGATTACCCGACGACGGAGCAGGGACTCAGGGCTCTGTGGGAGAAGCCTTCGATACCGCCTGAACCGCCTAACTGGGACGGCCCCTACATCGATAGGCCGACCTTTAACGATCCATGGGGTAATCCGTATGTCTATCAATACCCCGGAACGCATCAGGGGTATGACTTCGACCTCTACTCGCTCGGAAAGGACGGCAAGGAGGGCGGAACCGGATATGACGCTGATATCACTAATTGGGAGGAGACCGGAACACAATAGTAGCAAAGGTTTCACGCTGATCGAGGTGACGATCGTTCTGGCGCTCATAATGATCCTGATCGGCATCGCCTCGCCTTCGCTTAAAAGGGTAACTGAGACGAGCAAGCTTAAAAGCACCGCTCGTATGATCAGATCTCTGCTGGCCTACGCAAAGGACGTGGCGATAACCGAGGGGACGGATTATCTGGTCGTGTTCGACCTGGATAATCAGATGTTCTGGTTGGCCGACAGGTCCGCCTTGGATCAGGGCGATCTGAGCCTTTCGCTCGCCGGCGCTTTGACCCTGGCGACGACCACGGCTCAGAGCCCGTCGTCAACCTCGACGACGGCGGGCTCGACGGAGTCATCGACGTCAGAATCGATCTCACGAACCAGCATGATCCTCGGCGTCCCCCAGAGACCTCACGAGAACGTGGTGATACTCGCCGTGGAAACGAACCACGAGACTGGAAGACAAGTGATTACAGGGGGGATGGATTACATCCCCTTCTCCATGCTCGGCACTTCGGAGAACTCCGCAATATATCTCGCCTCAGTCACCGGGAGATATATGGCCGTAAGGGTTAAGAGATCGGGGATCATCGGGGTCGAGCAGATCTCAGAGGAGGAGCTTCAGCAGATGGGAGTGGACACGTCGATGATCTCGGGTATGGGATCTGAGAGGTGATTGAGATGAAGGGGAAAGCCGGTGAGAGGGGGTTCACGCTCGTGGAGATAGCGGTTTCGATCGCCATACTCGCCATAGCCCTTCCACCTCTCATATCGGCCTTTTCCAGAAGCTCCATATGGCAGGCTCAGGCGGAAAACAGGACGATGGCCCTCTTCCTGCTCAAATACAAGATGGCTGAGATCGAATCGGATGGTTTCCCGGACGTCGGGGAGGATGAAGGGGAGTTCGGCGAGGAGTCACGTTTCAGATGGCAGAGCAGGGTTGAGGACACCGACACAGACGGCCTTAGGAAGGTCACCGTGATCGTCACCTGGCAGGAGAGAGGCAGGGAGAGGGCGGTAGCTGCCACCACGTACATCGCCGATAGAACCATCACTCCTCAGGAGGGAACGACGGGAGGCGGTTCGAGATGATTGTAACGT
>CAZHVH010000008.1:17533-18639 GCA_964535855.1 uncultured bacterium | reverse complement strand
TGTAACGTGCCAACGATTAACGGGGGAAAGAGGGTTCACCCTGATAGAGCTGATGGTCGCCGTGACGATCCTGGTCATCATCGGCGGAACCGCCTATACCTCCTATAACGCCGCCATCAAGGTCTATCAGAAGCACCAGGCCAGAATGGAGACGGTTCAGAAATGTCGGGCGGCTCTGGAACAGATCGCCCGCGATCTGGAGAACCTCTTTTTCATCGAGCAGGACGAGGAGCTTCTCATGACCTCTGAGGACTATCAAAACGAGGATGGGATAGATCAGGACACGATAAGCTTCGCCAGGGCGATCGATCCTAGATATGAGTTCTACCAGTTCGTTCAGACGGGGGAACAGGAAGGGTGGACGTTACAAAACGTGGAACAAGCGGAGGGAACTCCCGTCAACACCGATCTCATCCGCGTCGGATACATGATCGCCGAGGACCCGAACCTCGCCGAGAGGGAGATGACCCTGAGCACGCTCGGCCAGACCTCCCAGGCGGTCTCGCCCTATTCGCTCTATCGGATCACAACCCATACCCTGAACTACGATGACGGACTCTCACAGGTCTTCGAGGGGGAGGTCTCGCCGGCCGATCTGATCGAGGCCGAGGAGACGCAGGGCCAGGAGTATCAGATGATGTATCAAAGCGAATCGCAGCTCAAGGCCACGGGGGAGAGCGAGGCTGTTTTGAAGGCCGAGGTCATAGCCGAAAACGTCCTCATGCTTGACCTTAAATATTTCGACGGCGAGGATTGGCTCGATTACTGGGATATGCAGGAACAGGAGGGACAGCTGCCAAAGGCGGTCATGATAACCCTCTCAGTTACCGATGAGAAGGGTAAGGTCACCGTGACCGAGATGACGATCGCCTACCTTAATCTCAGCAAGGAGATCTCCCCAGAGGGCGCCATGCCCGGAGCTCAAGGAGGGCCTGGCGGAGGGGGACCTCAGCCGTTTCCGGGAGGTGGCAGGCCGTGAGGGGATCGGGTTTCTCGCTCATAGCTACCCTTTGGATCCTGACGATACTGACCGTCTTGGCCACCGAATTCCTCTACTCAACGGGGCTTGAACGGAGGATCGACGCGAATTTCGCCGACAGAACGAG
>CAZHVH010000008.1:0-17433 GCA_964535855.1 uncultured bacterium | reverse complement strand
TCTACTCAACGGGGCTTGAACGGAGGATCGACGCGAATTTCGCCGACAGAACGAGGCTGTTCTACGTGGCTAAGGCCGGATTCGAGGCAAGTCTCATATCGCTTAAAGAGGATGAAACCCCGTACGATTCCCTCGATGAGGACTGGGCTCAGGAGGGGGAAGGCGAGATAGACGATCCGTTGGTGGAAGGTAAGACGCTTAAATACAGGGTGAAGATCGAGGATGAATCGGCGAAGGTGAATCTGAACACGGCGGATGAAGGGGTGTTGGCCGGACTGATACAGCTCGCCGGGGCGGATGAGGATACGGCCAAAGGCCTCGCTCAGGCCATCGTCCAGAGACGAGATCAGAGAAAGTTCCGTACCGTGGGGGAGCTGGCCGAGGTGGAGGGGATGACCAAAGAGCTGCTCTATGGAACGGGCGGGACCGCAGCCCAGCAGACCGCCCAGACCACACAGACTATCTCCACCACCTCATCGACGGCCTCCTCCGCCCTCTCGAACTCCTCCCTTCAGGTCAAGCTCGGCCTTGTCACTGGCGAGATGAACGAACAGCAGCCGATCCCGCTCATCGAGACTTTGACCGTCTACTCCGCCGCCAGATCCTTCGACCCGAACGCCGAGGAGAAGCCGGTCAATATCGCCACGGCGGACGTGAACCAGATAACCCAGATAACGGATGATGAGGGCAGGGCGATATTCACACAGGCTGAGGCCCAATCGATCGTGGATTACAGGGAACAACACCCCTTCAATAGCATATTCGACCTTTTAGACGTGCCGGCCGTTTCGGAAAAGACCTTCAGCGACGTCAGGGATCGGATCAAGACCTCCGGGGAAAGCGATGAGAAGAGGATTAACATCAACACGGCCGATGAGGGTGAGTTGGCATCGCTACCCGGATTTGATAACGGGATAGCTGAGGACGTGATAAGATACAGAGACGAGATCGGAGGGTATCGAAACGCGGATCAGATAAGGGAGGCGAAGGTCATAACTGTGGACGAGTTCAAAGGTATAGCGGATAAGATCACGGTCCACGATGAAGGGGCGGTGCCGGGATTGATCAACATCAACACCGTCCCGATCGAGATCCTTCAGATCCTGCCGGGCATGGACGAGGAGAAGGCACAGGCGATCGTTCAGGCCCGATCGGCGGATGAGGACAACCCCCAGAGCTCAGGTCAACCCTTCCAGAGCCTCGGAGATCTGATGGACGTGGAGGGGATGGACCCGGATACGCTCAAGCAGCTCGGCCCGATGATAACCGTCCGATCGGACGTGTTCAGGGTGGAATCGTATGGGATCTCCGATGACGGCAAAGAGGTGGGGTATTGTATGGGTGTGGTGGATAGAACCGGAGATCGAATTGAAATCAAACTCTGGAGACAGAGATGAGATACCTAGCCGTAGACATAGGAACGAATGCCGTTAAAAGCCTCCTCGTGGAGGTATCGGATAGGCAAACCGGCGTGATAAAGCACGCTCACGTCACCCTGGATAGATCCTCCTCGCCGAGGATTGAGGATGGGATGATAGTTGAAGCGGTGAGGAGTGCGGTCAAGGGGATGAAAGGGAAGGTGATAATCGCCTCGATCCCCCGTTCGATGGTGGTGGTGAGGGACGTGGCGAACCTGCCCCGAGCCAGGGATGAGGCGAACCTCAGAAGCGCTGTGGAGATGCAGGTTGCCCCCGATATGCCCTTCCCCATGGAGAAGGCGATAGGGGATATACAGAACGTCGTGGAGAGCGAGGGCAGGCTATCCCTGCAGTTCGTCGCCGCCCGAAGAGATGATGTGGAAAGATACATGTCCATACTGGAGGAAGCTGACGTCAAGCCGGATATGCTCATCCCCTCGGCCTTCGCCACAGCCCTAGCCGCGGGTAAGGCGGTCGATGAGAAGGTGAGCCAATCCCCCGTGCTCTTCCTGGATATCGGCGCCGGCAGAACCGATATGGGCATCATCCTCGCCGGAAGGCTGGCCTTCTCCAGGAGCTTCCCCGTCGGCGGAGATACGCTGACCGCTTCGATCGCCAGGACGTTCGGCGTGGATTTTGGGGAGGCCGAGAGGATTAAGCATCAGGAGGCCTATCTGCCTTCCTCCGATCTGAGTCTGCCGGGCGAGACGGAAGGATCGGAGCCCGAAGATGAGGGGGATGAAAGGCGCCGCTTGATTCTCGATACGGCCAGGAAATGGGCCTCGAGGCTGGCCCTGGAGGTCGAAAGATCGATCCAGGCCTTCCTGAGCGGGATGATCGGCGAGACAAGGGTCAGCCCCTCCAAGATCCTCCTCTGCGGTGGCGGAGCCAGATTGCGGGGGCTGGAGGGATACTTGCGGGAGAGGCTCAACGTGGAAGTGGTGAGATGGAGTCCGGCGGAATCGATCCCAGGCTGTGAAGAGGTAAAACCGGACGATGACCTCTTCGCCCTTCCCCTCGGCCTTGCGACGGTCGCCATCGACGGCGTTAAGCTCGCAAGCCTCATCCCGCCGGAGGAGAGGGAGCGAAGGGAGAGGAAGCGATTCCTCACGAAGGCGATCTCATATGCCGCAGCGGCTGTGCTGGGGATAGCTCTGTTGGGAACCGGCCTCACCCTCTGGGATAACCACGTCGATGGGATGCTCGCTGATATCAACTCCCAACTCCTGAAAATGCAGAAGACCAGCCAGCAGTCGAGGTCTATGCTCCTTAAAAACCTCGCTATGCTTGACTTGATGAAGCCAGAGGTTTCCCCGCTGGATGTGCTGAGAGAGTTGAGCCTGATGTTCCCGGATAGGACGAAGATCGCCTTCACCAACCTACAGATCGACAAGAGCGGCAAGGTGACGATCAGCGTGGAGGCCTCCTCGCACGATGCTATAAGCGAGGCGATACGCAAGATCGATAGATCGCTTCTCTTCGAGGATGTCAAGCAGGGTCAGATCGCCTCGGTGGAGAAGAACAAGAGGCCGATACTTCAGGTCCAGATAAGTTTCAAGATCTCTCCTAAGGCAAACGAAATCATCGCCGGCTCCTCCGGTGCCGGTGAAAGCCAAGTGGCAGAGGCTGGAAGGTGAGACGATGCGGAAGCTAACCACAAGGGAAAAGGTAGGACTTGGGATATTAGGAGTGGCCGTCGTCTTTACGGCTTTCTATCTCCTCATATGGCCCCTTATCTCAGGCTGGATGGAGGCATATGCTGAGCTGAACGATAAACGGAACCGGCTTGAAACGGCTGAGAAACTGGCACAGATGGAAGGGGCGATGAAACTGCTGGAGATGAGGGTGCAAAGGGAATTGGGTGTGGCAGATCAGCCGATCATATCGGATGAGATGATAAAGAAGATCTCAGAGAGGTTCTCCATCGGGAATGAGGAGGGGAAAAAGGATATAAACAAAGCCACCTTCCTCGACCTGATGAAGGTGGAAGGACTCGATTCGGCAACGGCGAACGAGATAATAAGATACAGAAATATGTTAGGCGGCTTTCAAAGCTTGGATCAGCTTAAAGAGCTACGCTCCTCCGTCTTCGAAGAGGGAGATGAGCAGGCGGCGATAATAGGTAGGGTTTCCCAGATCGCTAAGGAATCGGGCATAAGGAAGATCGACCAGTTGGGCGTCAGACCGGTCGTTTCAACAAAACCGATTCCCATCTCCCAGAGGACAAAGCTCAATCTCGTCAAAGAGCTATACGCCGCCGAACTTGAGCTACAGATGAAATCGATCGAAAACGACCGCCCGATTAAATCCCACCTCGTTTTCCCACTTCTGCCAACTCAACTTCCAAAGGAGTTGAAACTACGGGTGGCGCGGAAAATTATGGAAACCGGCAACCCGCTTACCAAGGAGGAATACGAAGGGATCATATCCGAATATCTGGCTGAGATACCATCTGAGGAGGAGCAACCTCTGCCCATGGAGGAGGAGATAGCCAACATCCTGAGCGAACTGGCAGGTGATGTGACGTCGGAAGGCGGTGAGGAGGGATCACCTCAAAATAAACCCCAAATGGAAAGGGTGAACTCACAGGAAGCCCTGAAACTTCTCATGCAATATAACCAGGAGGTTAAGGCGAAGAGAAACGATCTTTTAGCGCTGATAACAGGCATTCCCGCCTCGTATAAACCTCGAATCTACTACGTGGATATGACTTTCAAAACGAAATTGGAAAGCCTTGTCAAATTTATACTCAGCCTACAGCAATCCTCCAAATGGCTGGAACCGAGGGGACTTAGAATAGGGGTGGCCGACGAGGAAAAGGGTATCCTCGGCGTGCAGTTGACGATCATAGCCAACGCCCTTTGACTTGGAGGAGGTGAGCGAATTTGAAATCGACGATCCCGAAGGTATTAACCCTCTTGATCGTAGGATTCATGATGGTTTCATTCAACCATCATGCTCTCGGCCAGGGAATGCCCAAGAAGGCCTTGAGGCTGATCGCCAAGGTCGCCAAGGAGCGGGGGGTATCGGTCAAGGAGCTGAGGCAAAATCCCAAACTGCGACAGAAGGTCTTCGAAGAGTTCAAGAAAAATCCGAAGTTGCGGGCTGAGATAAAGAGGATAATCGACGAAGGCGAATCGACCGGTAAGGGACTTGATTATGAGGTGATAGTTCGGAACAACCTCTTTCGACCTCTCGGATACAGAGAGCGCAAAAGGGGGCCGTCATACACCCTCCTGGGCACGGTGATAGTCGAAGGAAAGGGCAAAAGCAGGGCTCTTATATACGATAACAATACCCATAAGGCCTACTATGTATCTGAGGGGGAAAGGATCGGAGAGGCCACTGTGGAGAGGATTGAACACAGAAAGGTGATCCTGAAGGTCGGCGACGGTGAGGTCAACCTGAACTTGGATAAGATCGGCTTTCTCGCCTCAAAGGGAGGTCGCCGTGGGCCGTCAAGAGGTAGACCGGGCGGTGGGAAAGCGCCTAAGGAGTTCAAGCCACCTCCTCGGTTCATCCCTGAGGGCGGTCCGCCACCGCCTCCCGGCTTCCCTGCCAAAAAGTGGAGGGGACTTTCCCCTGAGGAGAGGAAAAAGGTTGAGAGGAAAAAGGTTATGGAGAAGATGAAGAGGATGAAAGGTGGGGGCCCTCGTCGGGTTCCTCTGAAGAGCACCTTAAAATAAACATTCGAAGGGGAGCTTGCTATGAAGAGATACGGATGGACGATAAGCCTTTTGATGGTTGCCTTGTTCATAGCCGTCTGCTTGCCCGTCCTCGCTCAGGGGCCCGGAGACCGGACGCCCGGCAAAAACGTCATGAAGGTCGAGGAGCGAGGCCCGGATAACAAGGCCAAGAGAATAACACTGGACTTCGTCAATGTCGATCTACCCTCGCTGTTGAGGTTCCTCAGCTCGGAGACGAATCTGACCATCATAGCGGCCGAGGAGGACATAAAGGATAAGAAGATATCGCTGGTCAACCTCAAAAACGTCACGGTTCAGGAGGCGCTGGAGCAGATAAAATCGGGGTTATCACAGCTGGGGCTGACCACGATTCAGACCGATAAGACGATCATAATCACGACGATCGCCAAGGCCGTCAGGATGAAGGTGCCCGTCTTCGTGGGGAAGGACCCGGAGAAGATCAAACCTACGGATCAGGTGATCACCCAGGTGATACCGCTTCAATATGCCACTGCACAAGAGCTGGTGAACGCCTTCAAGGGGATGGTCTCGCAGAACGCCGTCATATTCGCCGATGCTAACACCAACGCCCTCGTCATAACCGACGTCGCCTCCAACATCCGCAGGATAGCCGAGATCATAAGCGTCATAGATGCCGAGCCGGAGGTGCCGATAAAAGTCAAGATAATCGAGCTCAAATACGCGGACGCCACCTCCCTCGCCCAGACGCTCCAACAGGTGTTCCAGATGGAAGGCGTGGTGCAAAACGTGTTGCGGAAGATAAGGGGACGCAGGCCGGGGGAGATAAAGGATTTCGTCAAACGCACCATAGAGAGCGGCGGGGCGTTGGATCTGCTGAGAGGTAGAATCGAGATAACGGCTGACGCCAACACCAACTCGCTCATCGTCAAGGCCTCAGAGGAGAACATAGCCTACATAGAGGAATTGGTCAAAAAGCTGGACCAATCTCCGACGGCCAACATGGAGATGAAGATATTCAAACTGAAATATGCCATAGCGGAGGATGTGGCCAATCTGCTGGATGAACTGTTGGGAACCGGCGCCCGCACGGCACCATCGTGGGAGCGATGGAGGGTGAGGATGTGGTCGGCCGAACGTAGGCTCAGGATGAGGCGCGAGGGAATTCAGGCCGCCGGAATGGGGATCGTCGGCGAGGTGAGGGTGACCGCCGAGGACAGATTGAACGCCGTCATAGTCGTCACCGATCCCCGTAACTTTCCCATAATCGAGAACCTGATAAAACAGCTCGATCAATACCCGACCGAGCAGCAGCAAACTGTCAAGTTCTATCTGCTTAAAAACGCCGACGCTCAGATCGTGGTGGATAGCCTCCAAACCCTCTTTGAGGGCGTTGACAGAAACCTGCCCTGGTGGATACGCGAGAGGAGGAGGCCGGAGGAACAGGCAGGCGTGGCAGGCATCCAGGGAACGGTCAACATGGTGGCGGACGACAGATTAAATGCCGTCATCATCGCCACAAATCCGCAGAACTTCCCCGTCATAGATAAGCTCATAGAACAGATGGATCAGAGCATCCCTGAGCAGGAGTGGGCCACGAAGGTTTATAAGCTGAAATACGCCGACGCCGAGAACGTCGCTCAGATCATAACCAACATGTACGGCGGAACCCAGCGGGGGCCGATGCCCTTCTTCTTCATCCCGCGAAGACAGAGGAGGACGGTCGGCGGATCTCTGGCCGGAAACGTCTCGGCGGTGGCCTACCCGACCTTAAACGCCGTCATAGTCTCCACGTCGCCCGCCAAGAACTTCGAGCTCATAGATGAGTTCATCAAAGAGCTGGATGTCCCAACGCCTGAGGAGCATCAGGAGACCACCGTGGTCTATCAGCTTGAATACTCCAACGCCCAGGAGCTGGCCGATCTGTTGAACTCCATGTGGCAAAGCGCCCTTTCCAGAAGGAGCATGAGGGGACGTTTCTCCTTCTTCAGATTCCTGATGGGCGGGCAGATAGAGCAGAAGGATATAAACACGCTCGCCGGTCAGGTCGATATCGTCGCCGACACCAACACAAACTCCCTCCTGATCACAACGCCTAAGAGAAACGTCGAAAAGGTCCTGAACATAATCAAACAGCTTGACGTCAGCCGCGGGCAGGTCTGGCTCGACATCAACATCCTGGAGGTCACCCTCGATGACGATACGAAGCTGGGGTTGGAGCTGGCCCTTAAGGAGAAGAGGATCGCCGGGATCGACAGGCTCACGGGCGAGGTGAGCTCCTCGCTACAACTACAGAATGAGCTTATGGGATTCACCTATTCGCTGGCGACGAAGGAGTATCAGGCGTTGCTCTTCAACTTGATGAAGGAGAACAAAGTTCGGACGCTCGCTTCGCCATCGATACTGGTGAGGGACAACAAGCCCGCCACGATCAGCATAGGCAAGAACATACCATATCTGGAGCGAACTCAGGTTTCACCCGTGACTGAAGCCGAGACGTTGTCTTTTGCATATCTGGAGAACGTCGGCATCAACATCGACATCATCCCGCACATCTCCAAGGCGAAGGCCACCGGTGAGGAGAAACGGACCATAGGGCTTGAGATAAACCAGATCAACACCGGCGATCTCCTGGAGTACACCATCTTCAACGCCCCCGTCACCTCCAGCACCACCTTCAGCACATACATCGATGTGGAGGATGGCCAGCAGATAGTGATAGGTGGCCTGATAAGGCAGAAAAAACAGAAGACCACCTATCAAGTGCCCATACTGGGAAGCATACCCTTCATCGGAAGGCTGTTCAAGAGGACGGATGACACCACCGAGAACACCGAGATCATAGTTCTGATCACACCCCATATCGTCAACATCAAGAACGCCCAGGATAAGGAGATGCTCAAGAGGAAGCAGACGGAGAAGTTCGGCAGATTGGAGGAGGAGACAAGACAGGGGAGCCGACCCATTGAGGAAAGAGAGTAGTACGAACACGACGGGGATGATCGGGGCCCTTCTCTCCGCCTGGAGGGCGGAGGTTATAAACGGCCTGAGATGGGGGACGCGAAGATGGTCCCTCATCGCCGGCTGGGCCGGGGTATTTTTCTTCTCCTTCGTCCTCTACAAAGCCGCCGGCAGCGCCCTGAGATATGCCGTCTCAGTGCTGGATTCCGAGCTTGCCCTCCGATTGGAACTCACGTTCATCAACCTGTTCATGGCAGTCGGTCTTATCATGCTGCTCAGGGGATTGATAGACGGCACCTTCAGGCACTGCTACGAGTCGTCCGATCTGGCCATATTGATCAAATCCCCCGCGCCGCCACATCTGATCTTCGCCTACAAGATGGCGCGGGTCATAGGCGCTAACCTGTTCGGACTGCTCTTCTGGCTGTTGCCGCCGTGGCTGGCGATGGCCGGACTGTTCCGTCCCGGACCGCTCTTTTTCGCCCTTCTTTTTCCCGTCCTATCTGCGCTCCTGCTCGTCATGGAGGCGAGCGTAGCTCTGATAAGTCTGCCGTTCGTGTATCTCCTCTATTCGCGTCACACGGCGCGAGCGATAGGTAGAATCGCCTCCTTCCTCTTCATCCTGTTCATCAGTTTCCTGGTGGCCTCATACTTCGGAACTACCGAAGCCGATCGAGGGAGGCTCTTCGTCTGGCTCGGGAGGCACATCGGATCCCTTGTCTCATGGGGATGGTATCCACATGTCTGGGCGAGCAACCTGCTTATGAGCCTATCGGGATTGAAGACGGTCGGTTCCCGCTGGGGATATGCCATATCCCTGTTCTGCACCGCCGTTGGATTAACCGGATCGGCGGTGGCGATCTCAGGATGGTTGTATTACCCGGGATGGGAGAGGTTGAGAACGGCTGAGCTCTCGGCGAGAGGACGGAAAAAGGGCGGCTCATTGGATCTCGGGTTTCTCCTTAGGGGGCCGGCACATGCCTTGGCCTTCAAAGACCTGACCCAGACGATACGAGACCCCAGATACTGGCAGATATTAATCATACTCCTTTTCGTCCCCGCCATCACACTTGTGGTGCTTGCAGGGAGGGATATACCGATGGCGGAGAAGCTGATAATGCTGACCGCCCAACAGCTGATGTACGGCATGATGTTGAGCTTGAGCTTCTGCTGGGCCGGGTTTAAATCGGAAGGCAGGGCATGGTGGGTGCTGAGAAGCTCGCCTATCACACCTGAGATCCTCTTCAGAGCTAAGCTGGCAGTATCGCTGCTTCCACCACTGCTTTATGTGGAGCTGTTCACGGTCGTGGGGCTCCTCACCCTGAACGTGCCGCTGAAATGGTGGCCGATCCTCACCTTCTCCGTCGGTTTCGCCACCCTTGTCTTCGCCTCCCTGAACACGGCGATAGGATCGCTTCCATCCGTCGTCCTATCCGGCGAAAGGAGATCGACATCGACCCTTGCAAGCGGCGTGATGATGTTCCTGAACATAGGCATAACGGTCGGCGCCGTCACCGCCATAGCCCTCTCACGGGAACGTGAGATGGCCTTGCCTCTGGTATCGGGGGGATTGATGGTTCTGTTCGCGGGCCTTTTCATAGGAAGCCTTCGGCTGGGATGGAGAAACGCGGAGAGGCTTATCGAACCTCAAGGTTGACGTATCTCCTTATGGCGGCCAGGATATCGCTCTGTTTGACCCCTTTAGGCACGATAAGCAGACACGATCCGCCGAATTGCTCCCAGGCGGGGACGAAATCGCGATATGGGATTCGACTCACCCTGACGAAGTTCGGATCGTTCACCATGAGTCGCTTTCTAACGTCATCATATCCAACCACCACGACGGCATGCCCGACATCCCTCCTCGCCTTATATCCCACGATCGGAGGCCATCCGTTGACCAGGAGGGCTTTGAGTATATCGATGTTCAATCCGGCCATTATGTAGGCCTCCAGGTCATATCCCCGGGCGATCTCCGCCAGTTGACTGAACGTCACCCCGCCGTGTCTGCCTCTGCTTTTAAGTCTCCTTACGATGTCACCCTCCTTGACGCCTCTCCTGTAGAAGTTAAGCACCATCCTGAGGGAATCCGGCCCGCAATCAGGGCCGTACTGCCTGACTGGATTATGGGGCACCGAGAGGATGTACCTTCGAGGCAGAGACGACGCTTCGGCCGATACCTCCCTCTCAACCCTCCCGTTTGACGTATCGACCGGTTTGGCCGTCAGATCGGCCTTGAGCTTCCTGTAGGTCATCTCGCAGCCGATAAGTGGGAGGATCGTAAGGACGAGGAGCGTTAAAATCGCCACATCGCGACGCAACTTGGAGTCCTCCAGGATCATTCTCATATCGAATTATACTTCGCTCAATCCCGCTCTGTCAACATCAAGGCAGGATCTGTTTTAAGATGTGTGGCGGCACCTCGGCGTAATGCGAGAACTCCATCGAATAGGCTCCTCTGCCCTGGGTCATGGATCTGAGATCGGTGGCGTATTTGAACATCTCCGCAAGCGGCACGAGACCCTCGACCACCTCGACGGGGCCTCGCTGTGTGACGGTGTGGATCTGCGCCCTTCGGGTGTTGAGATCGCTTATGACGTTCCCGATATATTCCGAGGGGGCCGTCACCTGAATCCTCATTATCGGCTCAAGCAGGACGGGGTTACACTCCCTGGCGGCCTTCTCGAAGGCCATGACCGCCGCCGCCTCAAAGGCCATCTCATTGGAGTCCGACCTATTAACGGCATCGACAAGGGCGACGCGGATATCCACCATCGGATATCCGGCCAGCACCCCGGCGGTCATAGCGCTTTTCACGCCTCGTTCCACTGCCTCCAGATAGGTCTGAGGAAACGATGAAGGATCGAGCTCGCTTACAAACTCGAACCCCTTCCCCCTCTCCATCGGATCGAGGGCCAGCTCGACCTCAGCGAAGGCGCTCATCTCCTCCCCCTTATGCTCGTAGGAGGCCCTGCCGCTTCCGGGGACGGTTATGGTCTCCTTGTAGGCCACCTGAGGTTTACCGGCGCGGGCCTGTACGCCGAACTCACGGATCATCCTTTCGACCAGTATCTCCAGGTGCAGCTCTCCCATTCCAGATATGATCCTCTGTCCGCTTTCCTCATCGATCTCCACCGAAAAGGTGGGATCTTCGATGGAGAGTATCCTGATCGTATCCTCGAGTTTCCTCTTTTCCGCCTCAGTTCTGGGCTCTATGGCGACCGAGATGACCGGTTCTGGGAACCTCATCGGCTCCAGCAGTATCTGATGGCTTTCATCACATATCGTATCTCCCGTGAACGTGTTTTTGAGCCCCACCAGGGCGACGATATCGCCGGCAAAGGCCTCATCCATATTTCGATATTTGTTGGCATGCACCCGGAGGATACGCATCACCCTCTCCCGCGCTTTCCTTCCGGGGTTATAGACCCTTTCACCCCTTTTGAGGGTGCCCGAATAGATCCTGGCGTAGATGAACCTGTCGACGCTCGGATCGGCTATGACCTTGAAGACCAGTGCGGAGAACGGCTCATCATCGGAGGCCCGACGGATTATGACCTGGCCCGTCTTCGGATCCTCGCCCTCTATCGGTGGGATATCCAGGGGGGATGGCAGATACTCCACGACCCCATCCAGCACGGGCTGAACGCCTATGTTCCTGAGAGCGGCGCCGCACATGACGGGGATGAACTGATTCTCTATGGTGCCTCTTCTCAGCGCCCGCCTCACGATCTCCTCCGGCACCTCCTCGCCCTCGAGATACAGCTCCATCAGCTCATCATCCGCCTCAGCCGCCGTCTCAAGCAGCTTCTCCCGATACTCCATGGCTATATCGGCCATCTCCTCGGGGATATCCTCGAAAAGATAGGTCTGCCCCAGATCATCGGGATTCCACCTGATAGCCTTCATCCTGATGAGGTCCACCACGCCGCTGAACTCCCCCTCCGAGCCGATGGGGATCTGAACGGGGGCGGGTGTGGCCTGAAGCTTGGAGACCATCATATCCAGAACCCTGAAGAAATCCGCGCCAACCCTGTCCATCTTGTTGACGAAGGCGATCCTGGGCACTCCGTATCTATCGGCCTGATGCCAGACCGTTTCTGACTGAGGTTCAACGCCGCCCACGGCGCAGAAGACCACCACGACGCCGTCCAGCACCCTCAGACACCTTTCAACCTCGGCGGTAAAATCCACATGGCCGGGCGTGTCGATTATGTTGATCGTGTGATCCCTCCAGTAACAGGTCGTCGCCGCTGAGGTGATCGTTATGCCCCTCTCCTTCTCCTGCTCCATCCAGTCCATGTCGGCGGTGCCCTCATCCACCTCGCCGATCTTATGTTTTTTGCCGGTGTAGTAGAGGATCCTCTCCGTCGTGGTGGTCTTACCGGCGTCTATATGCGCTACGATTCCGATGTTACGGACCCTTTCCAGCGGAAACTCCCTTGGCATCCCTCTACCTCCGTCTCAACCTTGCTGCGAAAAAACCGTCCAGGCCGTGAATATGGGGGAAAGACCTCATAAACCCCTCCCGCGTGACCAGCTCTTTGGCTGAGTATGGCAGATAATCCGCCACCGACTCCGGCTCGAAATCCTTTACCTCCTCCAAGAACCTCCCGATGACCCCCTCATTCTCCTCCTCCTCCAGGCTACAGGTGCTGTAGACGAGCACGCCTCCCCTCCTGACGTACTGTGCCGATGCAAGGAGTATCCGAAACTGAAGGTCAGCTAGCTTTCCTATATCCTCCTCCGATCTCTTCCACTTCAGGTCGGGATGTCTCCTGATAACGCCCGTGTTTGAGCAGGGAACATCTACCAAAACCCTATCCGCCCGGTTAAGCAGGTCCTCGGCTGGCTCCGAGGCATCATGTCGTCTGATCCTCACTTCTGTAATCCCAAGCCTTGCGCAGTTTTCACGGATGAGCTTCAGCCTCTTGCCGGAGACGTCCAGCGCTATCACGGTTGCAAGGTTCCCTGTCATCTCCGCTATATGGGTGGTTTTGCCCCCGGGGGCGGCACAGACATCTATCACAAGGTCTCCCACCTGAGGCGAAAGAGCATGCACGACCAGCATGGATGCCTCATCCTGGAGGAAGAAAAGGCCCTTTTTGAAGCTTTCAAGCCTTTCGAAGACCGGATGACCCTCGATCCTCACCGCCTCAGGCGCATATCTTCCCGGGCTGACCTCAAGCCCTTCCCCCCTCAGCTCCTCCACAAGTTGATCCCTGGAACATCTGAGAGCGTTAGCCCTCAACGTGATGGGCGGAGGGAGGTTGTTCGCCTCACAAAGCCTCAGCGTCCACCCTGCGCCCCATCTTTTAATCCATCTCCTCACAAGCCACTCAGGATGGGATTGGTTGATGGAGATATATCTGACCGGATCCTCATCAGGGCTTGGGAATCGAAGTCGCCCCCTCTTCCTCTGGTATCTGCGAAGCACGGCGTTTGTCAGCCGTGCCATCGGTTTTGCGAGATATGGCTCCCGCCTGAAGATCCACTTCACGAGCTCCACGGTCTCATTTATCGCCGCATAGTCCGGAACCGACCCCATGAAATCCATCTGGTATATCCCAAGTCTGAGGGCGTTCCTGACCCTCTCGTCCAACCTTTCAGGTCTTTCAAGAAATCGATCGACGATCCAGTCCAGCTTCAGCAGCCACCTAAGTGTCCCGTAGACCATCTCGGCGATGAACGCCCTGTGGGAGTGTGAGAGCCTATGCTTATAGTACGCCTCTTCGATCAGCTTTTTCGGCATCTCTCCCCTGAGCGTTCCGGTCAGAATCCGATAGGATATCCTTCTCAGGTTCATTCCCTTCCCGACTCCAGCATCGAATTGATGTAGTTGGCGAGGGCAAGCTGGTCTTCATCCTGGAATGAGAGCCAGATAAGCTCGACACCAACCTCGTATCCGCCGTTCTTAGGGTTACACCATACCACCTTGCCTGGAGGGGTGATCGGATGGTCCACATCGGGAAGGTTCAGCTCCAGCACCAGCCTTGTCCCTGGTGGCAGCTCCTCATCTGATACGAATCTAACGCCCCTGACGCTGATGTCCCTTGTGAGCGTATCGCCAATTCGCTTTTTAAACTCGCTTTCCGTGACCACGATGTATTTGACCAGCATCTGGCTTCCGATGCGCGGGAACATCCTTTTCTCCTGCATGTTCATCCTCCCCTTAGCTCCCCAAGCAGCTTACGCTTGAGTTTTTGCAAAGCTGAATAGAGGAGCATATAAACCAGCTCTATCAATGTCTTTACTTTGTCCCGAATCCTAAACCTGGAAGCCATTTCCTACGTTCTTCACCGTTGCCTTGCTACCGCCATCGCAAGCCCACGACTTTAGTCGTGGGTGGTTGACTCTCATCGGATTATACTTGAGTATACCATCGGGATAGCGACCTGTCAATCCGTCTTGAGCTGAAGCGACCTTTGACCTTGTGTCTGATTTTATGATAAAATGGAATCACAAACCTTTGGAAGCACGGAGGAGGTATGAGATATGACTTATAGGTTTTGGTTGACATACATCGTGATCGCTCTGCCGATCACCCTCGCGTGTTTAGGGGGAAGGGCGGAAGCCCAGGAGTTCGCCACCGATGGCCTTGTCGCCTTCTACACCCTGGACGAGAAGGACATCGACGGCGATGTGGTCAAAGACGTCTCCGGCAACGGCAACGATGCTAAGATCATAGGAAAGCTGGAGATCGTCCCGGGGGTGATCGACGAGTGTCTGAAATTCGACGGCCAACCGAACTACGTCGAGATCCCCGCCCTTGGGGATTGGGAACAGGGTTCCGTCGAATGCTGGGCTTACGCTGAAACCCTGGCACCCACCTATCAGGGCATCGTCTCAACATGGCAATGGGCTGCAGGCAAGGTACATTTCAAGTTCGAGAGCCATCAGATACAGGTGCACAAGAACGATGGGGTCAAGATTACTTTCAACTGCGAGGAGCAAAAGTGGTATCACATCGTCTACACCTGCGATACGAAGGCGAACGAGCTCAAGCTATACGTGAACGGCGAGTTGGTCGATCAGGGGGCGGCCGGTTCCACCCCGCAGAACATGAACGAAAGAAGGATAGGAAGCGAGCATGACGGCAGATATCTGAACGGGATGGTAGATGAGGTTCGTCTCTACAATCGCATTCTGAGCGAAGATGAGGTGAAGCAGAACTATCAGGCGACGTCAAACGAACTCGCCGTCACTCCCAGAGACAAGATGGCATTGACCTGGGGAGCCATAAAGTCCTGTCGATAACATCTTTTCACCTGCCGGAGGGCTGATCCCCTCCGGCGATCCTAAACCTCATGAAAGAACCCCGAAAAGCGTCCCTCCAGAACGATATCACCCGAAGGGCGATCCTGATAGGACTGATACTGGTCGTCGTAAACGCCTACTGGGTGGGAATAGCGAGTGAACTGTGGTATCAGGCGATCTTCACCTTCCTCCATCCCTTCCCACACGCCATCTTCAACCTCTCCGTTCTGATCGTCCTGAGTTTCACCCTGAGGAGGATCTCAAGAAGATTTTCCCTCTCGCCCGCCGAGCTCCTAGTCATCTACATAATGGTCGTCATGGTATCGACCATATCGGGCCACACGATGATGGCGATACTCATGGGCACGCTGGCTCATCCCTACTGGTTCGCGTCGCCCGAAAACGAGTGGAAGAGCCTTTTCTGGAGGTATATCCCCTCCTGGTTCACCACCTCAGACACGAAGGTTTTGAGGGGGTATCTCTACGGCGAGTCCACCTTCCATACCCTTGAACATCTCAGGGCCTGGGCCATTCCCATCCTGACGTGGTCCTCATTCATCTTCTTCCTCTATCTCTCCTATCTCTGCATCGCCTCGATCCTCAGGAAGCAGTGGGCTGAAAACGAGAAGCTGAGCTATCCCATCGTTCAGCTTCCCCTCGCCATGGCCACCGACAGGAGGTTCTTCAGATCGAACCTGCTTTGGATCGGGTTCGCCATATCGGGATCGATCAGGGTGATAGACGGTATCCATGATCTTTTCCCGGTTGTGCCCCAGATACCTCATGGCTACTGGATCAGATTTGCCGAAAAACCATGGAACGCCATGGGGAGCATAAGCGTCTCGTTCAACCTAGCGGTAGTGGGGTTGACCTACTTCATGCCCTTAGATTTGGCCTTTTCGAGCTGGTTCTTCTTCTGGCTGTCTAGGATAGAGAGGGCGATCGCCAGCTCGATGGGCGTGAGCGTGAGCTCCCTCTATATCAACGACAGGGTCTCAGGGGCATGGATCGGGATCGGCGTGCTGGCGATATGGATCTCACGAAGACATCTCATCTCCTTCCTCAAGCATATCCTTGGCCTTGAGAGGATGGACGACTCCAGGGAACCCTTTGGATACAGAACCATCACCTTCATGTTTCTGGGGAGCTTCGCGTTTTTGGGTCTGTTCTGTTATTTTGCGGGGATGAGCCTCTGGGCGATCCTAGTCTTCTTCGCGCTTCATTATATGCTGGCTTTGGCGATATCCAGGGTTCGAGCTGAGCTCGGCCCTCCATATCATGAGGTGATAGGGATCAATCCGAGGGGGATGATGGTCGAGATGTTCGGCTCGAGGAGGCTTAGGGGGGGAAACCTGACCGTTCTGACCTTCCTCTACGCCTTCGACAGATGTCATAGATCCCACTCGATGCCCAGCCAGGTGGAGGCGTTGAAGATAGGCGAGCGGACGGGGATGAACAACAGGAGGCTTTTCGGGGCGATGGCGCTGGCGATAGGCGTCGGGGCCGTGGCGACGCTTTGGTCATACCTACAGATAGCCTACAAATACGGAACATTGGCCAAGATGCGCGGGTGGGTGGGACATTTCGGGTGGGAGAGCTTCAATCCGCTTCAGAGATGGTTACAGTATCCGCAGGGGACGAACGTAAGGGGGACGCTCTTCATGCTGGGCGGGTTCCTCTTCGTCTTTTTCCTATACGGCATGAGGTCCAGATTTCTGTGGTGGCCGCTTCATCCCTCCGGCTACGTCATATCGGGGGCGATGTGGGGTGGGTTGTGTTACTTCTGGTTTCCCGTGGTGGTGAGCTGGCTTGTGAAGCTGATCATACTGAGATACTTCGGACTGAAGGTTCACAGGCGCGGCATCCCCTTCTTCTTCGGTTTGATACTGGGGGACTATATCCCCCGAAGCATCCTCAGCATATTGAGCCTCATCCTCAACCTGAACATGCCCTCCGCCGGGGCGGGACATACATTATGATGGTCACTTGTTGTTATAGCCATTTTAAATGAGACTGTGGAGGTTTCTTCACAGTCGGTAGGTTGCTTCGGGTTCCTCTTTGTTGTATCATTAGTTCCATCCCGGAATTCCGAATGGGAGGATGCAAATGTATATTATGGTCATAGGAGCTCA
>CAZHVH010000007.1:23964-27127 GCA_964535855.1 uncultured bacterium | reverse complement strand
GGGATGTGCTCCAGTTTGAAGATCCTCAGCTCGCCTTTCATCCTGACGGCCTCCTCTATGGGCGGCATCTCAGGAGGGGGTGGAGCATGCTTCACCATCTCCTCGAGCTTTCTTATTTCATCTCGGAGCTCATCTGCTCTTCTTTCAAGCCTCCCGATTTCGGGCGAATCGGGATTTTTCCTTCTCAGGTCGTCCAGCCTATGCTCCGTCTCGGCCAGTTGGTCGTGCAGCTCCCTCAGTCTTCCCTCAAGATCGGTTCGCGGTCTGCCTTTGGCCCTGATCTCTTCGATCCGTTTTCTGATCTCCTCGATTCTCCCTCTGACGTTTTCAGGTGGGGGTTTCCTGATCTCCTCTTCAGCCTTCGGCTTCATATATTCGGGCTCGCCGGACAACGCCGTCGATATGCCGAAGGCTATGAGAAGGAGAGCAGAGATGATCAAGGTCGCTGATAATCTCCTCATAGTCTTTTCCTCCTTTAGGATCACATAGGATCACACTCGAACTTTACTAGTTGGACGTCCGCGACCTCGATAAAGTTTAGATCACCTCTATGTCCGCTCTTCGGACGACGGAGATGAAGCTTGGAAGGGGAGTTTAATTACAGCGGACTTATCAAAGGTGGAAAGGAAGAAGTTTTTAGTCAATTTAATGGCATCCCGTGGACATATATCCTGACAAAGTCCGCAGAAACAACATTTCCCGAGGTCCACCTTAGGATACTTCTTGGGGTATTTCTCCTTATACTCCTCGGGCAGCTCGACCATCTCTATCGCCCTATTCGGACATATCCTAGCACAGAGGGAGCAGGAGATACATCTATCTATGTCGTAGGCGTGTTCGCCCCTATATCCCTCGGGAATGGGAATAGACTCATGGGGGAACCTCACCGTCATCGGCGAGAAAAGATTTCCAAGCAATCTCTGTAAAATATCTGATCCCATTTTTATCACCTATCCAAGTCTGCCGGACATACGTTCAAACTCCAATAGATGGCCGGCACATCAGCGATTTCAGCATCTCTCAACAGGTGTTCCAGGACAGGTATCATATGCAAAAAGCTCGGTCCTCTGATCTTCACCCTATATGGTTTCGTGCCTCCATCGCTGACCATGTACATGGCCGCCTCGCCCCTTGCGACCTCGTTGCGCACATATACCTCGCCCTCCGGTATTTTCATGTTGAGTTTGGGCTTCTTAAATTGCGGGGCTATATAATCCCCCCCCGGCATCATCTTCAACGCCTGCTTTATGATCTTCATCGACTGCTTTATCTCCTCTATCCCGATCATATATCTTGCGTAGGCATCGCCCTCTTCTCGAACCGGAACATCGAAATCCAATCTATCATATACCTCATAGGGCTCTTCCTTTCTCACATCCACCTTCATCCCGGATGCCCTCAGCACCGGCCCCGTGGCCCCTAACCTTATGGCATCCTCCAACTTCAGGACTCCAACGCCCTTCGCCCTAGCCCGCAGGGTCGGATTTCCCATCTCCTCCAATCTCACCATCTCGTCGATTTTATCCAGGACGTTGAGTATCCTCTCCCTGGCTCCCTCAGGCAGGTCCCTTCTCACGCCGCCAGGGCATATATAACCAGCGGGATACACCCTTCCCCCCGTTATCATCTCGAACAGATCCAGTATGTAATCCCTGTATCCGAAGGCTATCTTAAAGCCCGTATCGAATCCCGTGCCGATGGAGAAAACGCCGAACCAGATGATATGGGATTGAATCCTGGAGAGCTCCGCCATTATCACCCTTATATACTTCGCCCTCTCCGGCACCTCTATCCCCATGAGCTCTTCGACGGCTTCCGCATGGATCAGGTTCCAGTTGAGCGCCTCAAGTATGCAGATCCGGTCCGATAAGACGGCATTTTGTATCGGCAGCCTGTATTCCATCAGTTTTTCAAATCCTCTGTGCAGGTAACCCGGATCCGCCTTAGCGGATATTATCCTCTCCCCGTCCATCTTCAACTTAACGGCGAAGTTTCCCAATCCGGGATATGCCGGACCGAGCAACAGATCGTATTCACCTTCACCGCCGGTGGGTTCTAAAGCTATCTGATTATTCATCATAGTATACCCTTTCCCTTTCGTTCTCCCTGCTGTAGTATTTCTCCCTTACATATTCCCTCCAATCGAAGTCCTTCCTGAAGGGCGGGGGGCCTTGCCAATCCTCCAAGAAGAGGGGTGATAGGTCATCGTTGCCTTCAAACTCCACCCCGAACATCTCATGCATTTCCCTTTCATGGATCTGCGCGTTCTCGCCCCATATGTGTGATACTGTTGGGATAATCGGGTTTTCCCTGCTGATCCTCGTTTTCACGGTGAGAAGGAGCTTTCTTTCATACGACCAGAGATGGTATGTGAGCTCAAATTCTCCGTCCTTTAACCAATCGGTCACCGATATCGCCGATAGATGTTCAAATCCCAAATCTCTGGCGAACTCGCATAGGGAGGTAAGGTCCTCTTTGCTAACTCTCACCCATATCCTTCTCTTTCTTTGCACCCACCCTTCGACATCGAACCTTTTCGTTATTTCCCCTAATACTTCCTCCTCAGCGTTCTCCATTCTATTCCATCTCCTCCACGTGTTTGAATATCTTCGCGCAAGCTTCAAACACAGCCTCGGGTCTCGGCGGACACCCGGGGATATACATGGTGACGGGGAGATAATCCTCCAATCTCTTCACCGTGTTATATGAATCCCAATACATGCCGCCGGTCATGGTGCATGAGCCGAGAGCGATCACCACTTTCGGCTCCGCCATCTGTTCGTATATCCTCTGCGCTCTTTTTATCGATTTCAGGGTTTGATATCCCGCTATGAAGAGGACATCCGCGTGTCTCGGGCTTCCGACGACGATCATCCCAAACCTTTCCATATCCCATCTTGATCCGACAAGCGGAACCAACTCGCAAAATCCGCACGAATTAAACCAGTTGAAGATCCAGATCGCTCTTATGAGCTTCTTCATCTTCCTTTTCTGAGGCGTCTCTTTGCCCACATCAACACCTCCTGATGAGCGATCACCGCGGCAGGGTAATTTTATCAAAAACCTGATTCGCTGTCAAGCAAAATGTTTCCTGCGCGTGATCTGATCCCTATTGAAGATCTCGCATATAACCTTCTCGAGTACTTGACAGACCTATCGATGA
>CAZHVH010000007.1:7940-23864 GCA_964535855.1 uncultured bacterium | reverse complement strand
CCTATTGAAGATCTCGCATATAACCTTCTCGAGTACTTGACAGACCTATCGATGAGGTATATAATGCTAATAACCTGAAATTCCAAGTGGGAGGTAGAGAACATGAGGTGGTATACTTGCTTGTTTTTAACCCTGTTTCTGGCGGTCGCCCTGTCATTTTGGGCGGAGGCTAAGCTCCCCGATTACATCGTTTTCCTGATGACCTTCGATGAGGGCTCAGGCAAGAAGGTCTCCGATCTGTCCGGGTACGGCAACGACGGGGAGGTCGTTGGAACCGTGAAATGGGTGGACGGCAAATACGGCGGCGCGTTCTACTTCGACGGTAAAACCCATATAACCGTTCCGAACGCGGATCCGCTGAAGAAGCTGACCGACCCGATGTCGGTGGGCGCATGGGTTAACCCTGAAACGCTCGGCGGCTGGAGAAATATCGTGGAGATGGATGGCTCGGCCGGATGGAAGTTCGGGTTCCATGACACAACTCTCGTCTGGACGACATACCACGTCAAGGACTTCATCGGCCAGACGGTGATACCCACAAACAAATGGACCCACGTCGCCGCCGTATGGGATGGTTCAAAGGCCACTATCTATATCAACGGTGAGGAGGATAAGGGCGGACCGATAGCTGGCGGCGGGAAGATCAACGTGGAGAAAGAGCCGAGCCTGGATATAGGGTTCCGTCGTACCAGCGGTGCCTCCTTCTATCAAGGCGCCATGGACGACCTGTGGGTTGCGAATAAGGCGCTGAGCAAGAGCCAGATCCAGGAGCTGATGAACGGTTTCACCGGCCTTATGGCCGTAGATCCCTCTGACAAACTCACCACCACCTGGGGGGATCTGAAATCCCACTGAGGAGGTAAAACCTCCGGCGTGTGTCCGAGCGGATACCTTCCGCTCGGACACACCCATTCACCTTAAAACGCCCTTCCTTTTGACTTCGGAGAGATTCCCCGCTTTCAATCAAAGTCCTCTAGCTCTCAAGAGGTTGAAGCTGAATGGGAAGACGGTTTGACTGATATGGTCTATTGGTGTATAGTATTATCTGGTATGAGTAAGCATTCGGCAACGTCGTGGGTCTGAAGCCACTCAGATTGAAGGAGACCACCTGGGGGATTATCAAACGGAAACCCAAGTAAGCTCGGAGGGCGGAAGATGCTGTTCAGAGGAAATCTTATGTATGTCATATTGATTGGCGTTCTCCTGCTGAGCGGGATCGCATCGGATATTCAAGCGCAAACGCCGAAAAAGGCGCAGATCGTCTTCGACTCCATCCGTCTATGGGGAAATCCCGCAATCTACATAATGGACGCTGACGGGGAAAACATACGTATGCTGGTTGAACCGGTAAGTCGGGAACCCGTATGGTCGCCTGATGGTCGAAAAATCGCTTTCTCAGCCGACTGGACCGGCACCACGGAGATATACGTGGTGGACGCTGATGGGGGGAACCCGCGCAGGTTGACCAAAACTGAACATGGGGTGAATAGCTCGCCCGCCTGGTCACCCGACGGAAGGAAGATCGCCTTCGTCTTCACCTCTACCCGGCAGTTCCCGAGAAATCCCGAGATCTATGTGATGGATTCAGATGGAAAGCATCCTAGGAACCTGACCGATAATCCGGCAAACGACAGATATCCGACATGGTCCCCTGACGGGCAGAGGATCGCATTTAAGACCGACAGGGATGGGAATTCCGAGATCTACGTGATAGATGTAAACGGGAGGAATCTGGAAAACCTGACCAATCATCCCTCAAATGACACCCTTCCGGCGTGGTCGCCTGATGGTCGAAAGATCGCTTTTGTGTCTGATCGGGATGGCAATTTTGAGATCTACCTGATGGATGCCGATGGGGGAAACGTTAGGAGGCTGACCGATAATCCGGCGGATGACATCTGCCCTGCCTGGTCATCGGATGGGAGGAGGATCGTCTTCATGACCAACCGGGATGGGAATTATGAGATCTATGTGATGGACATAGATGGAGGAAACCTCAGGAACCTGACCGATGATCCCGGGTTTGACGGCCATCCGTCTTGGTTTGGCCCCGCTGCGTTTTCCGTTTCCCCCGCCGATAGATGGATAACCATCTGGGGTTGGCTTAAGCGATGTCCCAGATGCAGACGTTTAAAACCGCCGGAGAGCCGGCGCGAAGGAATCACCTCCGCCTATCCATAAGGTTAAATTTCACATGTGATCGCCTTGAATTATACAACGAATGACGGAGGGAGAGGAAGATTTTATTTGACATGTGATGGGAAATCCGTTAGATTTAGATCGATTGAGAGATAGGATTGAGCAAGGAGGTATTGAGGGATGTCAAAGGCGAAGAAGCTCGTCGTAATCGGTTTCGACTCGGTTTCACTGAAGACCCTCGAGCAATTCGTGGAGCGAGGCGTTATGCCAACCGTGGGACGGTTGATGCGTGAAGGTTGCGTCACTCAGACGTGGCCCTGCTTTCCTATGGAGACGGGGACGAACTGGGCGTGTCTGGCCACCGGTGCATCGCCGTGGGTCTCAGGCTGTAACATGTCAGTTCATTTCCCGGGCACGCCGCTAAATCAAAGAAGCAGCGGATTTCCCTCCTCGGTCTGCAAAGCTGAACAGCTTTGGACAACGGCTCACAAGGCAGGCAAACGCTCCGTCGTGTTCGATTGGCCGCAGTCATATCCCCTGAAATTCGAGGATGGCATCATTCACGTCGGGGAGGACGGCCGTCCCGATAACGCCATACGCGCTCTGCAGGAGGTTCGAGCTTATATGACGCACCCGAAGAGGCCCGGCCCCCATGTAACGCAGATTCAACCGCGTCCCGCTGAAGGTTGGAGGAACGCGCCAGAGGATGCCATCGAGTTTGAGGTCAAAATCGAGCCGGGACCGATGAGCCGATACAGGAAGGTTGATCCGCTATACGCTTTGATCCTGAAGGGGGAGAGAGGTTATGAGAGCGTGTCCCTTTATCCCTCACGCTCATCCGCAGAACCTATTCTTTCCCTCCGGACGGGTCAGTGGACTCAATGGGTGAAACATACCTTTATAGCGGATGGCATGCCCGTCGTCGCAGGGCTGAGAGGCAAATTGCTGAAATTATCGCCTGATGCCAGCGAAGTTCACCTGTATCTCAGCGAGATCTACCCGATAGACGATTTCGTCCACCCCGCCGCTCTGGCGCCCGAACTCGTGGAACGGTGCGGACCTTTCATCATCCAGTGCTCACGCCAACAGGTCGTCCTAGGAGGAGCGTCGGACATCGCCACATATTTCGATGAGCAGGAGTATCTCGCCCGATGGTGGCGCAACGCCGCTGAATATATCCTCAGCAATTACGATTGGGATCTCTTCATGCTCAAATGGCATGGGCCTGACTGGACGAACCATCTCGCCATGTATATGATCGATCCCCGCCACCCGATGTACAGGGAGGACCGAGCGGAGGAGGGGTGGGCGCTGTGGGACAGGCTCATGAGCTGGGGCGATGAGATCGTAGATAAGGTGATCCAGGCGGCCGGCCCGGATACGCTTGTGGCCCTCGTGTCCGACCACGGCGGCGATACCATGCTGCCCGGTATCGGCGTCCACAGCAATCCCAACAGGGTCCTGCGGGAAAACGGCTGGCTGATCTACAAGGAGGAGGGTGGAATCGACTGGACCAAAACCAAGGCGTTCGGCGTCGAGCATTATGTATACCTCAACGTGAAAGGACGCGATCCCCAGGGGATCGTCGAGCCGGGGGATGAATATCTCTCCCTGAGGGATGAGATCGTCGAGGCCCTGCTCGAGGCGAAGGACAACTCGGGACGACATCTTTACAGGGTGGTGCTTCCGATGGAAGAGGCCGGGCGATTGGGAGTTGGCGGCGACCGGGTGGGTGATATCTTCATGATCCCCTCCAAGCCTCATCCGCTGGCCAGGATCTCCAAGGAGGAGTTCTGGAAGACGCACTCAGAGGAGGAGACGGGGACGTGGGACTGGCCGCGGCTCAATTCGGGGACTCATTCGGACGATTCCTACTTCATCCTTCAAGGTCCGGGCGTGAGGAAGGGGTATCGCCGCGAGCGACCGACGCTCATCACCAGCGTCGCTCCCACCCTTGCCGTGGCCTGGGGCATTCCGGTGCCGGCGGATGCCGATGGGAGCGTGCTGTGGGAATTCCTTGAGAGGGGGTGAACCGATGTTTAAGGCAGGCGCTTCGCAGGTGGTCATCACCCCGCCTGTCGGAACGGCGCTCAGAGGATATTTCAGAAAGCGAATCTCCGACGGCATACTCGATGATCTCCACGCCAAAACGCTGGTCTTGGACGACGGCGAACGTCAGGCGGCCCTGATCATATGCGATCTAATAGGGGTGACTAAGGATGCCGTTAAAGCCGCCCGGAAGCTCATCTCCGAACGATGTGGGATTCCCGAGGACTCAGTGATGATAGCGGCAACTCATACCCATACAGGGCCGAGCCTTGAGGACTCCGGGTTTTCACCGGTTGATCCGGATTGGTGCGCTCTATTCCCCAAGCTGATCGCCGGAGGGGTGACGGCGGCTCTGAGCCGGTTGAGGCCCGCCGAGGTTGCCGTATACGTGGGACATGAGGATTCCATCGCCTTCAATCGCCGATATCGGATGAGGGACGGCACGGTCAGGACGAACCCAGGCGTGGGAAATCCGGAGGTGGTCGAGCCGGCGGGGCCGATAGACCCCGAGGTAGGCGTGCTTTGCGTCCGGGAGGAAAATGAGGGGGGCCTGATAGCCGTTTTGGTGAACTATGCCTGTCACCTGGACGTCATCGGCGGGACGAAGATGTCGGCGGATTATCCCGCTTACCTGGCACGATCCCTCCGAAACGCTCTTGAAGGCGATTTCGTCGTGCTCTTCGGGACGGGAACCTGCGGAGATATCAATCACATAGACGTCTTCGGGGGAAGATCGCTCAAAGGGCTGGAACACGCTCGCCGGATGGGGATGATACTGGCAGGGGAGACCTTGAGGGCATTGGGTCGCATGCGGGAGTTCCGAGCGGATCTGAGCGTGAAGGTCGTCCGTGAGGATGTAGAGCTTCCCTATCGTAAGGTCACGGAGGAGGAGATAGCGACGGCTCGAAGGATTTTGGAAAACCCACAAACCCCCAGCCCATCCACATTTCGTCCGGATTGGATCCAGGCGCGGAAGATCGTAACCCTGAGCGAAATGGCGGAGGAGTTTCGCCGAACGGAGATACAAGCCATCGCCATAGGAGATATAGCGATCCTGGGACTGCCGGGAGAGGTGTTCGTTGAGATCGGGCTGCAGATCAAAAGGGGATCGCCGGCGTCACACACCTTTATCCTGGAGCAGGCCAACGATTCCCTGGGATATCTCCCGACGAGGAGGGCATTCAGCGAGGGGGGATATGAACCCAGCTCCTCGCTCTACGCGGATGATATCGAGGAGATACTGGTGGGGAGAAGCCTAGATGTGTTAGGGAAAGCGGTCTCGTGAGGGAGGAGCCCCAGGCTTAGGGAAGAGGTGTTGCCTGGGGCGCTCTCTTATTCCCCTCGCGTCGTCCCCCCGATGCACATAACGCGGCCGTCTATGGTGGAGAGATACAGGTGACCGCGGGCAACTATCAGCCCGTCGAATACGGGGATGGTATCGAGCTTAAGCTCCTTCAATTTCTCACCGCCTTGGGACGATACGACCCATAGAAGCCCACCGTAAGCGCCTTTAAGGGCGGCGTTCTGCGCCTCCAACTTCGCCTTGATCTCCGGATCCGTCGAACGCCCCCATGCCTCCCTTTCATCGACGAGATCGGGCGGTCCTACCACGTAGAGTTTATCGCCGGCCAACGCCATGGCGCGAACCAGCAAGGGAGGATGCTCCACCTTCCACCGGTAGTTAACGATGGTTAACTCCTCCTCCGGGAGAGCGTCCAACTTCCGCCAATCCACGGTGACCCTCAGTGCCTTCTTGAGACGGGGTGCCGCCGTTGGGTCAAATCTCTTATCGGCACAGAACAGCCGATATTCCAGCACCGAGGAGTTACACAGGTATTGGGGATCACGACCGTATCCATAGACGTTGCGCTCGTCGAAAGCGAGTATCCTGCCGGCCGGCACAAATTTAGCGGCTCGGTACCACTCGCCCCATCCCTCGTCGAAGTTCCTTCCGTATATCCAGTAGGCGCGGTGCCACCACGAGCCGTCGAGGAAGCCGATCGGGCAGAAGAGATGAGTTCCCTCACCGCCTTGATCGGGCGCGTCACCCTGGTCGAGAGCCGTCCGCTTGCCCTCCAGGCTGAACTGCTGGGCTCGCATGTAAATGTATTTGCCGTCGCTGGAAAGCACATCGGGAAGGGCCACGGGTATTTGCTTCCCACGCATCCTGGTCTGGAGGTTCTTGTGAGTGGTGGGATCCTTATCATCCAGGACGGTCTCTGAGAGCAGCTCACCCGTTTCGGGGTTGAGCCGTACCAATCGCATACCGCCATCTAAGAACATGCATCGTCCCGCAACGGCGTAAAGGATGCCGTTTTGTATGAGCACGCTGCCGTGTAGAGGCCATACCGATTCCACCTGATTATAGGAGACAAGTCTTCGTTCATCGGGAGCGGCCCTGAAGCGCCACGCCAGCGCTCCATCTGAAGCTCGCAGGCAGTAGATATACCCGTCGGCGCATCCGAAGAGCACACGTCCTTTATAGATCGTCGGCGGCGAGTCAATCCTTCCCCCAGCGGTAAACGTCCAAAGTTCCTCACCCCTCTCCGCATCCAAGGCATAAAGCGTGTGCTCATCCACGGAAGCGAGGTAAAGCTTGTCTCCGGCAACTACGGGCTGCGTGAGTTTCCCGCCGATCTTAGCCGTCCAGACATGTTGGAGTGAGATAGGGCCTATACCCTTCGTATGGCCGCTACGCGCCGCATCATGTCGGAAGGTGGGCCAATCATCCTCTCGAACGACAGCGCTCTCCTCGATGGCGTTATACGCCGGCCCACGCTCCAGACGCGGTCCGGCGGCGATGGTTCTCTGAGAATTGGCTGCCGGAGCGAGCGCGCAGAAACCGTTCAGCTTGGACTGCAGGTAGCAGGCACAGGAATGCGGGGGGATATATAGAAGCCCGTTACAGGGCATGACGCCGTAGATGCAGCCGCCCCGCACCCAGTGGTGGATAAGCCAATGCCCGGTAGTTGGATCGATGAACTCCGTGCCGGTTCGCGATGGGATCAGATATCGCACGGTCGCCTTGCTCGGGTAACAGCGTTGATGCATCCAGAACGCCTTGGCGTCCATCGGGAATCGCTTAACCACCTCACCGGTTTTAACGTCGAGGCCGACGAACTCACCGGAATGTCGAGCGCCCGCTATAGCACCCGACCAGGCGATTCCGTCAATACACAATATGTCCCATGGGCAGAAGTGGCTGGACGGCTGGATCTGCCCCTTCCAGAGGGTCTCGCCCGTCTCAGCGGATAGCGCGATCACGTCCCTCTTGATGCCGCCGTGGTAGAGGATAACGCCGTGATGTAGTGTGAGCCTTGGAGCGATCGCCGTTGTGTTTCTGCGCGGAACCCTCTCGGACGTCCACACTTGCTCGCCATTTCTCCGGTCCAAGGCGATGATGGTGTCGGTGGATGTGAGGTAAACCCTGTCCCTGTCAACGGCCAGCGTAAGCGGGGCTATGGGCATCTTTTTACGCCATAGGAACTTGCCGGTATCGGCCTCGATCGCCAGCAGTAATCTTTCCCTCCCCTTCCAAGCGAACTCCTCGCTGCGGTGGTTTCTCGCAACCCAACAGTTTGACCATTGCTGGTGAAACCCCTCCAGCGGTTTCCTGAAATTTGGATCGGAGACCACAAACAGAACACCGTCGGAGAAGATTATCTCCTCCGTGCCCTCTGAGCCCTTATAGGTTCTCAATATCTTACCTGTAGCCGCATCGAGCGACACGAGCGGACCCTCCAGGGATAAGGTGGTGTATACCTTATCTCTTACAGCGACCAACCGGCGCGGTAGAACAGCAGGGCCGCTCTTAAGCGGGAACAGGTGAGGCCACCAGCGAGAGATACGTCGCTTCCACAGGATGGTTCCGTTGAACGCATCCCGCGCGGTTAGATACCATTCGGATGGAAGTCTGATCGAGGCCTTAGGGCCTTCATCCATGATGTAGAAGATCCGCCCATTGGCGGACACCATAGCGCTCATGCTTGCCATGTGATCGTGATGTCTAGCCCATCTCGGCCCACCCGTCCACTGTAATCTGCGCGGCGGACCGATGAACGTATCGTTCGCCACAGGATTGTTATCCGGCGCGTGTAGATAGTGAGTCCACTCGTCGATCTCTCGGGGGCGTGGCTTCATCAGCTTTCGCCAGCTTTCACCCTCCCGGATATATGCGACGCCGTTGGGCGCCAGAACGCGTAGCAGCTCATCATCCGAGACCCGTTCGCCACCGCTTACCACGATCAGGTTTACGAGGTTGTCGATGTATGGCAGTCGTGGAGCCGTTACCCATCTCTCCACACTCACCGGCCCATAGATGCCCTCGGAGCGTAGATATGACCGTGCCTTTTCGATGTTCTCGGGGGATCTGTCCAATCCATGGACGAGGTAGCTATCGTTCGGTCGTAGCGCGGCCGTGAGCCTTCCGTCTCCGCAGCCGATGTGAACGATAAGGCCGCCTTTGACCCCTGAGTCCTTCAATATCCACCCTGCAATCTGCTGCGTCGATCCCTCTCCCGTTGCGCCGTATCCCCCTATCGCTAAAAGGGTTGTCAGGATTATCCCCCCTATAACGGCGATCACAACTGATCCTTTGCTCACATCGTCACCTCCATACTTCCCCTGAAATCATCCCCATTATAACACCTCCTCTGAGTTCGATCAAGGATCATCCCTGTAGCGGGCGCATAAGAAATTTATCGATAACAGGGGAGGAGACCTGGCAGAGCAAACCGCCTCGCCCTTGGATGTACTGGAATGTGGAGTGTCCGTAATGGTTGACCAGCACCGCCACGACGTTCCCGCCAGGGGATGTAAGGTTTTATATCGTATGAGTCGAAGTTCTGCCTCCAGGGGAACGACCTGGGCGGCCCCTGCCCTATGCGTTCCCCGTTGACGTAGAGCACGTATCGGCTGTCGGCGGTGATCGCCAGGGAGGCGGATGCGATCTCACCGTCGAGCTTAAAGCCTTTTCGGCACATCAGGAAGAAATTCCTGGGTTTCTCCTCACCTTCCATCCAAATCCATCTCGCCTTCCAGTTCATTCAACACCTCTCATTCCGATTCTTATACCTACAGTCCCAATGGTAGAATTCCAATTTGCTTAAGGCTCGCAAGGAGGTCCAAGCCTAATCCCAAACCGGACTCGCACCTCTATTCGTGATTCGACATAAGCTTGTCCTCCTGGATTTTTTAAGCCAATAAGGCTGAAGCGATTTTCCGGCGAAATTCTAGCGCAGATCTAAGTTTTCGTCAAGATCAGGTTAGGTGTATGAGAAAATGTCGGGGAGGGGAAGGAGGAGAGGTCAGAAAGGTCAAAACTTTTTCTTGCAATGGATATGAAAAGATGCTATAATTCTTGACAAAGGGTTTACCTCCCGCCTAGGAAGAAAAGGAGGGCCTAAGATGTCTAGCAAAGTGTTAACTATAGCTTTTGCCCTTACGGTTATGACAATAGCTTTTATGAATGCAAATGTGGCAGAAGCTTTGTCTGTTGTTACAGACGGGCTGGTTAGCTACTGGTCCCTTGATGAGGAAACGATTAAAGATCATACCGTTGAGGACGTTTTTGGCGAAAATGACGGAACTATTAAAGGTGACCCCCAAATAGTTAAGGGGAAATTCGGTGAGGCCTTGAAGTTTGATGGGGAAGATGATTGTGTAGCAATAGGGAATGTTCCCGCTCTAGCCGGAGAAAAAGTGACAATAACTGCATGGGTGTGTTGGGAGGGAGGTACCGGAGATTATGACCCTATTGTAACACAATCAGATGCAAATTGGGCAGGATATTATTTTTACATTTACGTCTCTGAATACCCTGAACACCTAGCTTTTTGGCTCGATGATACTGAGGCTCTTAGCTCATCTACTTTCCCAGTAGATGAATGGCATTTCGTTGCAGGAACACATGATGGCACAACTCTTAGAGTCTACATAGATGGAGTCCTAGAAGGTACAGAAGCCAAGACAGGTGCTGGTCTCAGCAAAACGGGATATATAGGTTTCGATGATTATACTCCAGATCCTCAGTATTTCAAGGGTATAATTGACGAGGTTGCGATTTATGACCGTGTTCTGAGTGAAGATGAGATTATCCAGAATATGAATGCAGAAGGAATGGCTGTTGTCTCTGGTGGCAAGCTGTTAGCTGAAACTTGGGGGAAGATAAAATACGAGTAGTTTTTTCGGCAGCGCCAAACAAGTCAAAACGCTCATATTATCGTTAAGTGTAGCAGAGATCTGAGAGGTCACCGATTTCGAATTTCGAAATGCGAATCGCGAATTTAAATTCGAAATCCGAAATTCGCAATTCGAAATATCGATCCCTCGTTCCTCTCCTCTCTCCCTTTTGGTAACATTATACGTGAACGATAGCGACCCTTGCTCTACGAGAAAAGTGTTACCGTAATTCCCAAGGGATATGAACCATCCCCTCAAAATGAGATGAGAACGGCGGTATGTATGTGCATATCCGGTACAACCGTCTGTAACAGGCCCTCTTCAAACTCCCAATCCAGTTTTCTGCCCTCAGGCAACTGGATGAGAGAGGTAGGCGAACGGCCAACCCTTATTCTCAGTTCAATCTCCTTCACCGGCGGAATCCTCTCCACAACCGGCGGATTACCCGGTCTGCGTTCAGCGTGATAGGAGAGCAGGTGAACGATCATGGCATTCTCCTTTAAAGCAAGGGCTACCTGAAGGGAGAGATCGCCTTTCACCTCGACGGTGCGGTCTGGCAGGACGAGATCGATCATGCCGCTCAGGATATATTTGGCACCGCTATTGCCTCTCCTCCAGTAATCGCCCGCCAAGGGCAAGACGCAGAAGGCCGCCTTGCCTTTTCCGAAATCGTTGAGCGTGATGGCGGCGAACTCCGTAGAGTGCGACGGCGCTTGCGCCCCCAGCTGATATCTCGCCCCTGGAGCGACGATCTGAGTCAACACCTTTGCACGCTCGGCCGAGGTCAACTGATATCTGCCATGGACCAAAACCCATGGACGAACCGGCTCCCAATCGGGCCAAAGCTGATCGGCATATTCGTCCGGAACCCTCAGATATGCACGATCGTCATCGCTTTCGCCCTCAACTCTGACCCCAAGCACATCCTCGAGCGAGTCACCATCCGTTCCCAAAGGCACTTTCCCACAGACCACCAGCCTTCCTCCGTCGGCAACAAATCTTCGAATTATCTCACAGACATCCTCACCCAGAAATCCGGTCTCGCAGATAAGAGCCATCTTGTAGCCCCTTAGATGCTCCTTCAGATCGGATTCCAGCAGGATGTGGACCGTATGACCTGATTCCACCGCCGCGAGGAACGCCCCTCGAAGTGCGGACTCATCGCGCGATGGAGATCCGCTGGTAAACAAATGGTCGGTGAAGCTGTTGATCAGGGCCACATCGGCGATCGGTCTCGCTTCGTGAATGAGAGATTCCCGCTCCCGGGCGAATCGGAACGCCTCTCCAGCCAGCTCCATCACATGGAGATCAGGCAGGGAGGTGTCGGGTGGAAGCAGATCCCCCAGAAATAAAGGTGAGCAATAGGCTATAGATGAAGCGAACTCGCTCTTCAGGGCGGCCGCGGGACGGGAGGTCCAATCCGACCACCAATGCAGCATTCTGGCGTTCATCACATCGCAGGGGATCTCTCGCCAGCACCAGGCTGCGAGCTGATAGGATGTTCCCAGCGAACAGTTATCGGTGACGGGGTAGTCGGCGGTCAGATAATCTATCTCGGGAGGGGGTTCATCGGCGTAACGGTTGGCGGCAAGCCAATTGACCCCCACCATCACATCGGGACGTATCGAATGGATGAAACGAGCCGTCTCAGTGCACCACTCATCCAGACGGCGCTGCTGCCAGGAGAGGAACCCCCTCCATTCCGGATGGTCGGGGCCATCCGGTATCTCCCCACCGAAGCTCCGGCGGCAGCCCTCACAGAAACAGATCTGGTGCAGGGCGGGAAATCCGTCGAAGAAGATCCCGTCTACGTCGTAGCCTTCGAGGATCTCCCTCAACTGCGGCAGTATCAGTCCCTCCTGCACGGGCGAGTTGATGCAGGATACGAATCTATTCTGATGCCGCACAGGCTCTCCGTCCTTCGTCCGCATGAGATACTCAGGATGCGCCTGAGCGATGGGCGGCGGCAGGATCTCGATGCAATAGTAGGCGATCAGCTTTATCCCCGCCTTATGACATGCCTCCACCGCTTCGCCCAATAGATCCCGCTTCAGATGTGGATGCATCGCGCCTATCCTCGTGGGATAATGTGACCATCCTATGGCGCTTTTGGCAAAAAAGCAGATGGCGTCGGGCGAAGCCATCTGCAGCCGACGGACGAACTCGCCAGGATCGAATCCCGATGCGATATCCGTCACCTCGGCGGGAGTATGCATGTCGAAATGGAGCTTACAGAACGCACCTCGATACCAGTTCAACCTCTTTTTCATATCCTCCCTCCTTTCAGTTCCACGATCGCCCATAGTCCCAGACCTTTAATCTCAAATTTAACCCCTTCGTCGACCTTTGTAATCGGCAATCGAGCCGATTTGCCTCCGATCATGTGGATCATGCCGAAACGGACGTCGAGTCCCGATCGTTTCAAGATGGATTCCCCGATCGTGACCGTCACATCGGCGGGGCGAATATCGTCCATCTCAAAGTCATAATTCAGGTTCAGGATATGGCAAACGAGGGGCGAATCGGAGGAACAGGGGTTATGCCGAATGGAGATGCGAACTGGATCTGAACCATCCACCGTGATCCGTCCCTTCATCTTATCCGGCAGTTTATCTAATCCCTCCCATCTCACGATCTTAGCATTGGCCGTCTGTAATATCTCCTCCTGACCGTCGGGGAGAGGTTTTGATCCCGCGATGAGATAATCGTATGGCTCGATCATCTCCGAAGTTATGCGATACGGTAAGCTCTCATCCCCTGCCGCCAGGATCACATACGGGATGTTCGCCTCAGCCAGCTTCAACGCCGCGTCGCGTATCTCGCTGAAGTTGGCATTGGAGTAGATGAGAGCGGTGTCGGCGAGTGAGATGTATTCATCCAGCAGATGTGCGTGCTCTCGGACGAACCGGTAGATATGTGCGAAATCCTCCGGCCTGCCGTACCACCAGTGTGTTCCGAGCTCCCGGGTGTAGCACCACTGGCGATGTGGAACCATAAAGGTGCTTCCGAAGGCATATGCCTGGGCGATCCACGTTCGAACCAGACCGGGTTTCCCGTTGGCCTTGATCCATGCCCAGTCATGCCCGGCCGCCGTGGCCGTCTGGCGGCGATCGAGAGCCTCGACCATTCGGAACACGAAGACCGGCTCAACGGGAACCTCGGCGGTTGAGGCGTGATGTGGAACCTCGCCGCAGAAGTAATCTATCAGGGGTGCAACGATCAAAGTTCTGGGTGATGAGGCGCTGGAGTTCACGCTTCTGACCAGTCTCCTCCCCCTGAGTCTCTCAGCATACTCGAAGATCTCGCCGACCACCTCCTTCATCTGCTGATTTTGGAAATCCTGAAACAGATCGCCTAAAGGGCATCTCCAACTTTCCCTTCGGAACTGCTCGGCGGTGATCCCACGCTCTTTGAGAAACCGGCGATAATCGAACTTCTCCACCTGTTCTATTCCCATCTCCCTCAGTTCCTTCTCGGAGAACCGATCCTTTAGATACCTACGGAACCCATCCATGCAGTATGGACAGAAACAGCCGCCGTTATACGCCGAGCAGGCGGATGTGCCGCTGTAATCGTCGATATGCAACCCATCGATCGGAGCCATACAGACACGCTCGACCTGATCCCGCAAATAGGCCTGATAGTTCGGGTTGTTCGTGCAGAACCAGTATGCCGGGTGGCCCTTATATTCGTGATCCCAAAGCCACGGGACATGAAGGGGATTTCCGTCCAGATCACGACAGACGGCATCCATGAAGGTTTCGGGTCGAAAATCTATGAACCCGCGGAAATCCACCAGGAAATCCACGCTGGCACAGTAGCGCATTTTGCGCCTATGAGCCTCAGCAACCCGTCCGCGGAACGCCTCGATATCCCTTTGATCCCGCGTGCGCGGTCTACCGCCCCATCCGACAACCGTTCCGGAGTAGGCGTCATACTGGGAGGGATCTGAGGCCGAATACATGAACACCACATCGCTAGCGTGAATCCGCGGACGTTCTGAGCCCACGCAAAACAGAACGGCTATGAAAACGGGTATCATCCTTTGACCTCCGATTTCCTTCGTGGCGTTACCCTTGACGGGATTCCGGCCCTTCATCCTTTTTTAAGATGAACGATCCCCATTATAACACCCCTTTTGAACTCGATCAAGAATGAAACCCTTGTTTCTCTCCAGGATCTGTATTATAATTTCCTACAAACTTGGACTAAGGAGGAGTGCGATGTTAAGGAGAACCTTGATTTTCATGACCATCCTCACTTTAAGCCTGGCGGTTTGTCTCGCCGAAGCTGCCATGCAGCTATCGGGCAATCCGGCGCCGCTAAAGGCGGGGGACAATCTGCTTGCAGCAGCGGTCTATAACGACTCGCCCGGCTCAAGCGACCTGACTCTGATCATCCAGCTGAAGGCGGATGATCAAATTTTGATCGACGAAGGCAGCCCGTGCAAAGCCATAGAGCCGAAGGAGGATCTGCCAAGTAAGGATGATCCAACAGGATGGACGAAACCCGATTTCGACGACTCATCGTGGCAGGACGCCAAATATGGCGTCGGGTATGGAGATGGAGATGACAACACCGAGATAGGAAGCAAAGCCGCCAATACCGTCTCCATCTACACCAGAGCATGGTTCACCATATCCAATCCCTCCTCCATAAACAAGCTGGAGCTGGGGGTTGACTATGACGACGCCTGCGTGATATTCATAAACGGAGTGGAGGTAGCCCGAACTGCAGGGACGGACATACCGGATAAACCTCACTGGGATTCCTGGAGCGACAAGGGGAGTGGGCAGACACATGAGGCGAGTAAGACCGATCCGCCGACATATGAGTGGTTGGAGGTTCCATTTGAGATCATCTCGGCCGTCACACCTGTTAGCAAAGCGGCCCTGACATGGGGTGCCTTGAAGGAGATGAGATAAATCAACAAACAATGGGGCGGCCTATCGGCTGCCCCATCTGGAAAGGGGGAGATAGAGTCATGAGAAAGGTGATTTTGATTTTCATCGTTTTGATGCTCCTCACGATGGGCTGGGCTTGGGCTCAGACGGTCAAGGTGCTGGTTTTGACGGGAAACGTCCATGACGTCATTTTCCCTGTCATATCGAATTTCACCAGTGTTAACGGCGACACGGTTGAGTATACGAAGACGAATGACAGGGGATTGCCTGATCTGGAGAGTTACGACATATTGTGGATAGCGCAGGGGGAGATATGCGAGAACGCCTACTTTTTCAACAAGGAGATAGAGGATAAGATAAAGAGCTTTGTTGAGAACGGGGGAATAGTGATAAGCATAGGGCAGGACAGTGATGGGGGAAGGCCGTGTGAGTCTGGGTGGTTGCCGGTTTCTCTGTTGGGAGTGGAGAGAGGAGGAACGGAAACCTTTGAGCCGACCAAGGTGGATGAGGTTGATGGTCTTTTCGATACACCTAACAAGGTAGAACGAGCCCATTTCGATGATGCCTGGACGCAGGCGCCGAAGGATTTCATTGTGTTGGCGACGATAAACAACGGGCAGGATCTGGGCATCGGATTGCTGCCTTATGGGAG
>CAZHVH010000007.1:0-7840 GCA_964535855.1 uncultured bacterium | reverse complement strand
TGGGCTGCCCTTGAACCCAGAGAGGAGGTCATCCCGCTCGAAAGCGAATGGATGTATTATGACTATGGAAATCCCGACGATATGACCTGGAAACTAGGGTGGAAGACGATCAAAGCGCCGGTGAGAATCAAGCTCAGGGATGAGAACCAAGTAACCAGCTTCTATTTCCGAAGGCAGTTCGAGATACCCGATCCGGATGAGATCACCTCTCTATTGATCGAAGTCAGATACACCGGCGGGGTGATCGCTTACATAAACGGGATGGAAGTCCTTAGGAGAAACCTTCCTGAAAACCCCGATTACTCCGTCTCCGCCTTGCCGAGCGGATATCCCCCGTACATGATTTCCATGCACGGCGATGAGATACAGGAGACGTTCACCGGCATTTCACCCGCCGTCCTACGGGACGGGGTTAATCAGATAGCGATTGAGATCCACCTGCCGGAGGATGAGAAGGTTAGTGAGCTCAATTTCGCCTTGAGATTGGCAGCGGGAAAGGGATTCCATATCATTAAGGGACCGTATCTGCAGAACCTGTCGAGGAACTCAGTCACTATCATGTGGGAGACGGATCTTCCCGGCACCTCAGAGGTTTACTATGGGCCGGGGTTATCGGTCAAGGATGATACACTTAAAACCATCCACGAGGTCACCCTCAAAGATCTCAAGCCGAACACGCTCTACTTTTATCATGTCCTATCACAGGTGCCTGAGAACAGAAGACTTCCGAAGGATGTGCCGCCTTATGTCCTAAGCGATGTTTACAGCTTTAAAACCGCCATCGAACCAGGGAAGTCTTTCAGATTCGTGGTCTACGGCGACAGTCGAAGCAACCCCGAGGTTCATTCCAAGCTGGTGGAGCTTATGAAAAAGGCTTCACCCGCTTTCCTGGTAAACACCGGAGACCTAGTGTCAAGCGGCCAGTATTACGGGTATTGGGCGGATCAGTTCTTCGCTCCACTTGAGCCGCTTATCTCCCACATACCGATTTGGACGGTGATCGGAAATCATGAGAGAAGCCACGTCAACTATTTCAACTTCTTCTCCCTGCCCGGCAACGAGGCGTGGTATTCCTTCGATTACGGCGACGTCCACTTCCTGATAATAGACACCGAATTCGACTATAGCCCCGGATCGGATCAATATCGGTTTATAGTCGATGATCTGTCGAACTCCAAAGCGAAGTGGAAGCTCGTTGCCTTCCATAAACCTCCCTACACCGCCGTGCAGAGACGGATTCCGGGGAACCTGAAGGCGCGAGAGATATTAAACCCGCTCTTCGAGAAATACGGCGTGGATATAGTCTTCTGCGGACACGACCATAACTACGTCCGATCCAAGTCTATAAACGGGGTTGTCTATGTGATAACCGGCGGCGGAGGGGCAGGGTTATATGAGGTAATGCCCGCCGAGTCCTTAGATTGGGCGAAGGTTGCCGTAACCGCCCATCATCTCTGCGTGCTGGAGGTAAAGGGCGACACGCTCAGGCTGGTGGCTGTGGACGAGGACGGAAATGTTATCGATAGGCTCAGCCTCTATAAATAACGTCCGCCGTTGGCCGTCTACGGTCCGCTTTCTCCCTGTCGGTTTCCCAAAACGTGAGACGTAAGGCGTAACGCGCTATACGCTTTACGCCTTACGTCATGCCCGTTTACTTGAGTATCACCATCTTCCGCATCTGGCGGAACTGGCCCGCCTGGATCACGTAGTAGTAGATTCCGCTTGAAACCAGCTCGCCGTTCTGATTTCTGCCGTCCCAGTAAGCTGCACTATCCCTGGAGATGTACCTTCCGGCTTCCAGCCTGCCCAGGTTCAGCTCCCTGATCAACCTGCCGGATATGTCATAGATCTCGATTTTCACGTCCGACTCCTTCGACAACTCGAACGGTATCCAGGTTTCAGGATTAAACGGGTTCGGATAGTTCTGATAGAGAGCGTCGACGAATTTGATCTCCCTCTCCAACCTAACCGGTAGAAGTTTGACGTCGAGCGGCCTTCCGTCCTCGTCGGCGGCGATGATCCTGTCTAGCGAGACCTCGGGCAGCACGTCCGTTCTGAGTCGCACCCTCGCTATGAGATCGCTCTTGGGAGAGAATTCACCCAGCGCTGTTGCCGCAAGGCTCAACATGCCGTTCTCGATCCTTGAGGGCATCCAGTAGGCGTTATCTCCCAAGATGTCGCCGCGTTCGATCGAGATGATCCTCCCAGACCCGATAGAGACCCTCATCTGGAAGCCATAGATCGACCCTTCAGCTCGGATCTCCAGCTCGAAGGTTCCCTTTTCGATCTTTCTCAGGATCGGCCTCAGCTCGATCGATCCGGCCGCGATCGCGGGCGCCCCCGCCGCCTCGGTGTACTTCTCGCCGAAGTGCTTGCCTACCATGACGAGATCGAAGATGTTCACAGCGCCGTCGTTGTTGATATCCCCTTTCAGCCCTTCACCCTTCTTGCCGAAGTTCCTGCCGACTATCACGAGGTCGAAGATGTTCACAGCGCCGTTACCATCCACATCCCAAGGTCTCAGAACGGCCTGTGCCAGCATGAAGGTGCCCAATTTATCGGTTACGACGGAGACTCTATTGGCTTGGGTGTCAACCAGACCGGGTAACTCCACCCATTTATCGCCTTCGAGATGATAGATCTTTGGTGATTCGACCGAATCCTGGATATTTTGTGGATACGGGATGGTGATTGTGACGGATTTAACCGAGTCGAGAGGTTTGCCGCTTTGATCGATCGCTGTCACGCTTCTCGCCGTTCCTGCTATGGCATTGGGGAGAGCGGGAAGATCGGATTCCGATGGAGCCGTGAGGGTTACGCCGATGATGGCGAACGGATCGTCGGAGACGGACCTCTTCAAGAACCTCGCGCTTGTGCCGTCGGGCAGTTGAGCCAATCCGCCGTCTATCCCTATAAGGGCGATGTTCGGGACGTTGGAGAGCAGATCTTTGGCCTCATTGCCGAGATCGTCCAAGGGTGTGACGGCATAGAAGTAAGTCTTGCCTCTCGCTGCTGTGGTGTCGACCCAGGTTGTCTTTGAGACCTGCTTCAGCGGAGTCATCTCCGTCACGTCCTCTATCGGCTCCGCCCCGCGGTAGACGTTATACGCCGATGCATCCGGAGAGGCATCCCAGCTCAGCTCGACCTTACCCTCAGTTGTGACGGCGAGCTTCAGATTTTCAGCGGCAGTCGTCGGAGGAGTTGTATCGAGGGTCACCTTGAAGGACTTCGTAGCGGTGTTGCCGGCTTGATCGGTCGCCTCGAACTCCAGGGCGTTTTCGCCCTCTTTAAGCTCAGCTGACAGGCTGAACGAACCGTTTTCCATCACATCGACCGCTTGAGATTGACCGTTGACGACCAGGCTCAGGCTCTTTAAGCCTACCTCCTCGACGATGGTTCCGGCGATTCCAAGCACCTTTTCATTCGTTCTCTGCGGCAGATCGACGGATATAATGGGCGGCTGGAGGTCCAGCTTAATCTGAACGGAGCCTGAGGGAGGACTCTGGTTGCCGGCTGAATCCACAGCCAAGGCGTAGAGGGTATTGATCTTCTCAGGCAGAAGGACGCCTTCGATCTTGAAACTGCCCGTCTCAGAATCGACGTCTGCCATCCCAGCCAACACGTTGTTCACCATCAGGGAGACCCTCACGGGGTTGTTCGGCCTGACATCGGCGACCCTTCCGCTCACATCTATCATGTTCTTGCCCACGACCTCAGGAAGGGGATCGAGCACGGGGGCTTTAGGTGGTTCAAGCGTGACCGTGAAGCTCCACTGGACCGTTCTGATGTTTCCTGATTTGTCAGCGACGTCCACGCCTATGGTGTTGACGCCTGCGCCCAGGGATTTTTCAAGCTGTCCCATCATGAGCGGATCGAGCATGATCGTCGGAGCACCTCCGGGGGCTTGGGCGAGAGATCGGTTCAGGAAGACCGTCACCTGGCCGGTCTGCCTGTTGTAGCTCGCCATCCCGGCCTGCATCAGGATGTTCACCTGGAACGGCTCTCCGTTGACGTACAGTATCAGCGATCCTTCATCTATTCCGGAGCCGGAGTCACCCGCAATGAAGGTTATAAGGGCAAGCGATGTGCTGTTGATCACGCCAACCGGATAGAACCCACTCAGGATCGGCGGCGTCTCGTCCAGCGCCGTTATGTCCACGAAGAACGACCTCGTCGCTCTGGCCACATTGCCCACCTTGTCAGCGAGCGAAAGCTCCATCATATATCCGCCGTCCTCAAGCTCCACGCTCGGAACCACCGTGATACTGCCGTTGACGGGGTTGAGGGCAGGAGGTAGGATATCCACCGTCTCACCCGTCTCCTTCGTCATCGTGACCTGAAGGGTATTCAGATCGGCGTCGTTCTGGTCGAATTCCGCCGTTATGACAGGGATCTTATTCGGGATCACCTCATCGTCGCTCGCCGGATCTATCACGGCGAGATGCGGCGGTTGACTGTCAACTCTGAAGCTCATCGAGAAGGTGCCTACGTTGCCCGCCACATCGGCCGTGGAGGCTATGACGAGATATTCCCCATCCTCCAAGCCCGTTAGCTCATGCTCCTCGCTCGCCGGGATATCCTCGATCACCCGATATCCCTTCTTGATCACGATCCTTGAGGCGGGATGATCGAAGTTCACGTCGTTTTCATCCTCATATCTCACCCTCAACGTGACGTCGGGCCCGACAACCGAGCCGTCAACCGGTTGGAGGAAGGTGATCTGAGGTGGTGAGGTGTCGAGATGGATCGTCGTCACATCAGATGAGGTGTTATTGCCAGCGGCATCCGTCGCCTCGACCCTTATCAGGTTCGAGCCCTGGGAGAGCTGACCGCTGAAATCGAATGTGGCAGGCACCGCGGAGACCGAGGCCATTCCCACAGGCGTAGAACCTATATAGGCCGTCACGCTTCCACCAACCCCTATTCCATCGTCGGGATCAACTCTGACGGAGATGATCACGCTCGGATCGCGGGTATATCCAACCTCGTAATCGGGCGGATCGTAAAGCGGGGTTCCATCGCTTTGTTTAACGGTGACGGTAGGAGCGGAGATGAAGGTGTCGACTGAGATCTCAAAGGCGGCGTCGGAGCGGAGATCATTGCCGTTGACGGCGGATATCGCTATCCTGTTGAGCCCGTCATTCAGCGTTGGCGAGAAGGAGAGGATGTGAGAATCGACGTCGTAGATATAGTCGCTCAGAGTTTGACCGTTGACCGATACGGTCATGCCGGATATGCCGCTTTCCGGATCGGCCACGGTGGCGTTGATCTGCGGCGAGGCATTGTTGATCAACATCCCCACGGTGAAAGGTTTGCCATCGATCCTGATGTCAGTTATCGAGGGCGGAGTGTTGTCGGAAGCACCTGAATAGACGGCGAAGGACTCCCTCATCGACCCGGCGTTGCCCGCCGCGTCAGACGCTCTTACCTCAACGGTCACGGTCGAGTTGTCCTCAAACGGAACATCGGGAGTATATCTCAGCGATCCGGTCGCCTCATCATAATCGGCCGAAACCTGTGTGCCGTTGACGCTCATCGAGACGGAGTTCGGATCGATCTTGCTCAAGGCATCGCTTATAAGCACCAGGATCTCAGGCGAAAGCAGAGGTGTCAAGCTTCCCGGCTCGGGCGAGATCAACTTGATATCGGGCGGCGTCATATCACCGATCACCTGAATCTGATCCGACATCTCGCTCACGTTGCCCAAAGCGTCCTTCGCCCTAGCGGCCAGTAAGTTCATCCCCTCGCTGATTGGCACTCCGGTGAACGTGAAGGTGCCGGAGTTCGCGTCGGCCTCAGTAGCTCCGAAGAGGCGGTTGTTGACGAAAAGTTCCACTCTTCCCTCACCATGTCCGGTGACGGTTATGCTCTGGAGATTAGTGGGCGATGGGGCTGGGTCGAAGGTCGGCGGATTAGGCGGTGTGGTATCGACGTTGAAGCTCCAGCTCACCGAGCTCTGATTCCCGTTCTTATCGGCGAAGGAGATCTCCACCGTATGTGAGCCGTCCGTCAGACCGTCCGTCAGGGTTACAACCGCTCGTCCCCTGCTGACGTCCACGGGGTTATAGGTCACAGGAGCAGGAGCTCCGTCAAGGCTCGCCTCTAGTGAGCTTTCATCGATCCCGCTCTGTGCGTCAGTCAGAAGTGCGGATATCACGGGCATATCGGTCGCAACTGTGCTCCCATCGGCGGGTTTCAGATCGCCTGCCACAGGCGGTGTGGTATCGCTCTTGAAGACGTTGACGAGGAATTCAGCTTCGGCGGAGGAGGCGTTGCCGGCTCGATCGGTCACGTCCAGCACGACGACGTATGAGCTGCCTTGTACCAGCCTGAACCCGGAGGGTGGATCGAATCGGATCGTTCGGCTTTCGGGATCGTAAGGCTCGGGGAATATCCTCACCTGCGCCCTCGACCCGTCGGCCCTGACCCTGTAGAGCTTCAGATCGGCGGATTTTATCCCGCTGGGATCATAGGCGTATCCGACAAGACTCGGTGAGAGCGTTACGACGGTTGATCCGTCCGCGGGATCAAGGATGCTGGCGGTGGGCGGGGTCTGATCGATTATCACCTGCACGGGCGATGAGGTTGGGCCCGCCGGCCATTTGAAAAGCCAGGGTCCCCAAGCGAAGACGAAAAACGGCTCGGCGGTGACGCTGTAGATCCCCTCTCCCAAGCCGCTCAGCGTGTATCCGAATCGACCGCTGCTGACCCCCGTATATCCGCTCAACGTCCCGTCGACGTAGACGGCAACCTGCATGGAAACGAATCCGGGCAGCGGGATGAAGCCCAAGACCGTACCGGTTATCTGAACATCGCCGGAGGAGGGTGGAACCGGGTCAAGCGATGGAGCTAACGATCTATAGTTCTGAACAACGAACTCCGGATAGGTGAATGTGGCCGTCGTTTCCCCGTCGCTGGCCGTCACCCGGATTGAACACTGTGCCCATGGAAGCGGGGTGGAGTCCCAGTTATACACAACACTACTTCCCGGAGCCAGATCGTTAAAGGTCCTCGTGGTATCCGTTGGGGTTCCGGCCGACCAGCCGATAACTATCTCTGCGTTCAGATCGACCAGATCGCCGTCGAAATCATCCACCTGGAAGGTGAAGCTGAGGGTCCCACTCCCCCATCTAAATACATGTCCGTCATCAAAGGTATAGCTATTCAGACCGCTCGCCGAGATGCGCACCTGCGGCGGGGAGTTTTGAACGGTCAAGGTGGCAGGTGACGTCTCATACGTGTCCGTACCATCGCTCGCTCGGCCCTTGAACGTATGATCCCCCTTGGGTAACCTCGTCGAATAGGTGAATCGATTCGGATCGGAGGTGTCCTGAATCATTGTGATCGGCGAGCCATCATCAATTATCAGCTCCACCTTGCTGGGAGCATCCCCATCCGCATCTGAATAGACAGCCTCGAAGTTAAACGTATCTCTGGTCGTGCCGATGGCGGGATCAACGGATAAGCTCAATAACGGCGGCGTGTTCAATATCTGCACCGTCACCTCTACTGTTTCTCCAGCCATGTTCAGATCGTCCATGGGCGTCACGCGAACCTTCCATTCATCCCCGGACCGCGTCATATCCGGTGGGACCGTATCTCGTCCATCCAATTCCGATACCGCCTCTCCGTTTCTGAACCATCTAATCGTAGCTTGGGTCAGGGATGGCGATGGGTTATTGTCGGGATCGCTCAACCTGTAGACCACTCTCAACTCATCACTGCCCCTCGGGGATGCAGGCTGAATCGAGACATCGCTTAAATCCGGGGCTCGATTGACATCTTTAACCGTTATCGGAACCTGCAACAGATCGGTCAAGTTTGGATTATCAACCTGATA
>CAZHVH010000006.1:0-28118 GCA_964535855.1 uncultured bacterium | reverse complement strand
CCTCGTAGGACTCGATGCGGATGATCTTGACCAGCCGCGGGGTGCGCTCGGCCTCTTCGGGCGTGGCCTCGCGCTTGGGCTTGCCATCCTTCCACTCCGGCGTGTACATCACCTTGGCGATGCGGGGCAGAAGCACGGTGTCGAAGTACTCCTCCATCTCCACCAGGATGAACTTTCGCCGCCCGCCGTCCTCACGGTTTAGATTGATGACGGCGTGGCCCGTGGTGCCGGAGCCAGCGAAGTAGTCGAGAACTAACGCTTCCTGTCCAGACACTGCGTAGATCGAATCTTCAACCGTATGGACGGATTTGGGATATAGATCTTGGCTGACTTTTAGCCCCAACTCCGTGAGCCATTTCGTTCCATAATCCCCTGCAATGTATTTGGGATCATCCCAAACGGTCTTAAATGGCTTTTCAGCTCTCGCTTTTAAAATCTGTATTTCTCCGGAAGACGTAGCATGCACCTTGAGCAGCGGCAGAATTTTCTCGATAGAATCACGGGCATAGCGCCATTTTCGCTCGATACCTTGAGGGTCTATTGGATACACGGCTATTCGACGTCCTTGCTCATCACAGGGGATATTCGCTCGATCTGGATGGAAGTTCTCATCACAGACATCCCCAAACCCGACAATTTGATTACCTTCAACATAAATAGGGTAAAAGCAGTTCTTAGCGGTAAATCTTTCGGATTCTCTACCCCATGCCCTCAAATTGTCATACTCCCATTCCGTCTCAGATACTGGTTTGCCGTTAATCTTTGGTAAAGATGGCGGAATGCAAAAGTAGGCATAATCGTGATTGTAAGAAAAATACCTGCCCTGAATGCCTTTTTTGTTGTGAACGATTGCGATACAAACTTTTTCGTAGCCCGGGAAGTGCAGCGAAAGCAAACGGCCGAGCACCTCTTGTTCGTTTTCGTCAATTGCAATAATATGCGAACCATCGCTTGCAGCTAACTGGCTGCTAATAGCGAGTCTATTATCCATTAGACAAAGCCACGAAGAATGTTTGTAATTGTTCTTATACAGAATCTCTGAGGTCTTGGAATTATACGGTGGGTCAATGTAGATGCACTTCACCTGCCCCCGGTAGCGCTCGAGCAAGAGGCGCAGAGCTTGGTAGTTCTCGCCGTGCACCAGGAGGCCGTCGGTGGCCTCGTCCAGGTCATCAAAGGGCAGCGTCTCCAACAGGCGACGGACAAAATCGCGGTCGAAGTGTTTGGTGTGCACCGGTAGGGTGGGATGGGCCTCCAGGAAGGCTTCGTTCACCTCACCCTGTGGATTAAACAGGTCCCTCCGGGGCTCAAGGGCCAGCCAGCGCCGCCACTCCTCCAATTGTTCTTCGTTCTGCAGGATCCCCGGCCAGAACTCACGCGGCACGTGCTGGATGGGAATGAGATAATCGGTCTCCAGCACGAACTTCCTTTTCTCGAACAGCGTCTTCTGGGCGTCCTCGATAGACGCCAGGAAGTCGATCACCTTCTCGGCCAGCTTACGGAAGGTGCGTATCACCCGACGTTTGGCGTCGAGATCGGCCTCAAGGTCCATCAGATGGATGATCTGGTCTTTGATGTAGAACTCCAACTCGCGGGTGAGGAAACCGCGTAGATCCTTGTGGATGAAGTAGTCGCTGGTGTTGCGGCGGCAGAAATGTCGCAGGCGCTTGAGCAGCACTGTGGGTGCATCCTCGTTTTCGTCAACCGGTTTGCTCAACAAGGCGCGCAGGTTCGGCTCCGGCATGGCCTCCAGAATGCGGGGCAGGGCCTCCTCCAGGATGGCCTCCTGGGCCTTGCTGTTCGTGCCGTACCGCTCGACCTCCTCCGGCGTGGGCAGGCGGTACTCGAAGGGAAGGGTGAATTCGCTCGTTTCGGCATTATAGGTAGCTGAATCAGGACGGGGGAAGAAGTAGCGCCGGTTGCCCTTGGTGTTGTCCTTGGGGATGGACGCCTCGGTCATGGTGAAGCGCACGCGATACTCGCCGGTGAGATCCCGCAGCTTAAAGGCATAGTCACGGAAACGCTCGGCGGTCTTGACGTAGTGCTGGCCGCGGTTGGCCCAGTGGAAGAAGACCTCCTCGCCGTGGTAGGGCACGGCATAGGTCTCACGCGCCCCATAGCGGCGTTTGGGGATGAAGTCGCCGTCCTCGTAGTAGCGGCTGAAGAAGTTGACCAGGTGGTTGAAGACCTCGGCCTTGTGACCTTCTGTGACCCGCAGGGCCTGCACCTGTTGACGGGTCGTTTCGTATCGGTCCGCCAGTTCACGCACTACTTTGATGTTGCTCTGCCGATACTCGGGCTTAAGTTCGCCCGTGGGCAGGATGGCGTCCTCTGAGATCTGCTCCTTGATCTGGGTCGTCAGGCTCTCCAATTCCTCTTGGAGCCGAGCCCCCTTTTCGGCGCTCATCTCGGCGAAGGCCGCGTCCACCTCACGCGGCAGTTGTTCGGTGATGAACGCCTCAATCTCGGCGCGCTTCAGGTGGAAGAGACGATATAAGCCGAAGTCCAGGTCGGCCAGATCAAATTGAAAGAGTGAGCGGAAGAAGTCTTGTAAACGTGTGAGATGGTCCATATTCTCGTTCATGAAGGGGCTCACCACTTCACTCGTGATTATTACAGAAGAGGTTCTGCAATCCTTCAAAACCTGACAGAACCATTGTATCATCTTCCCCAGGCGAAATCAAGCGAGCTTATGATGAAAAACCTCTATCTCCGATTGTGGCGTGCGGTATATCTGCGGGTCAATTTTAGCGCGGATTCAATTCACCGTCAATGAAACGCGGAATACCGAAACATGGACGGTTGTTTCAGTCTGCATAGGGGTCGGCGGCATCGCGCAGCGCATCGCCGAGAAAGTTGAAGGAGATCACCACCACAAGCACAGGGATCGCGGGGAAGAGCAACCACGGATAATGTAGCAACACCGTAACACGCTGCGCCTCCTCCAACAACACGCCCCAGCTCGTCATGGGAGGACGGATGCCCAACCCGAGGAAGCTGAGGGCGGTTTCACCGAGGATCATGCCCGGAATGGAGAGCGTCGAGATGACGATGATATGGCTGTAACAGCCCGGGAGCAGATGCCGGGTGATGATATGCCAATGCCCCGCTCCTGCGGCGCGTGCCGCCATCACGAAATCCTGCTCCTTGTAGGCGAGCACCTTGCCGCGCACCTGGCGCGCCAATCCGCCCCAACTGATGAGCGACAGGATAATCGTAATCCCGAAGTAAACCTTTATGCCCGACCATCCCGGCGGCAACGCGGCCGCAAGCGCCATCCACAGGGGGATCGAGGGGAACGCCGAAAGCAGCTCGATGAGACGCTGGATCAGGTTATCCACCCATCCTCCCCAATAGCCCGATATGGTTCCCAGCATCGAGCCGAGGATTAGGCTGAGGAATACCCCTACCAGTCCCACCGTCATGGAAACTCGTCCGCCGTAGATGATCCGCGAAAGCAGATCCCGCCCCATTCTATCGGTTCCCAGCAGAAACATCGGGCCGTCCGAACTGAGAAAACGGAGTTTCCCGTCGGTGCCCTTGTGGAAAAACCGAACGGGGAAGATTTGGGATGTGTCCGGGGCGAACTCCAGCTCCAGCGTCTCCGGATTCCTGGTGAACTTGAGGCCGTAGACGTACAACCCCTTATCCCACGAGAAATGGAGCTTCTGAGGGGGGACATATCGCAGTCGCATGTTGATCGCGTTGTAGTGATACGGGGCGAAGAAGTCCGCGCCGATGGCGACGATGTAGAACACGATCAGAATGGCGCCTGAGATCAAACCCAGTTTGCTCTTGCGGAAACGGCGCCAGATGAGCTGGCGGTAGCTGAGCTGACCCAGCTCAGCCATCTTTTCCTCTATCTCCCTGTCGTTCACCACATCATTCATACCGAATCCTCGGATCTGCCCATGCAAGGGCGATATCGGCGAGCAAATTGCCTATCACCAAAAGGATGCTGAACATCATTATCAACGTCCCCGCAAGATAGATGTCCTCGTTCATCAAACTGCGCAGGAGGAGCGGACCCACTGTGGGCAGCCCAAGCACGATGGAGACGATCGTAGAGCCTGAAAGGATGCTTGGCAGGCTCATCCCCAGGATGCTGATCAGCGGGTTGATCGCAATCCGAACGGCGTGCTTGACCACGACGACCCATTCCTTGAGCCCTTTGGCCCGTGCGGTCTGCACAAACGGTTGACCGAGGACATCGAGCAGATTGCCCCGCATGATTCTCAGAAGTCCGGCGGTACCATTCAGCGCGACCACGACGACCGGAACCCACATGTGCTTGAGCAAATCGCCTATCTTACCCCACGTCCACGGCGCGCCCTCGTAATAGGAGGAGAACAGGCCGAAGAGCGGCACGCCGAACACCTCAAACGCGAACACCATCAGCGCCAACGCAACGAGGAAAGCCGGCAGGGACATCCCCACGAAGCTCAGGAAGGTGAGCAGGTTGTCCGACCACTTGTATTGATGGGTCGCCGAGTAGATGCCGAGCGGGATCGCCACCGCATAGGTGAAGATAAGGGAGCTGATGGAGATGAGCATGGTGAAGGCGAGACGGTCCCAGATCAATTCGCTCACCTCGCGCTCATACTCGAACGATTCCCCGAAATCCCCCCTGACAAACCCGGAGATCCATTTGAGGTAGCGCATCCATATCGGCTTATCGAGCCCGTAGCGCACGCGCAGTTCCTCCGCCCGCGCTAGGGAGCTGCTATCGCCGAACTCCTCCTCCAGCTGTTGAATCTTACGGTCGAGATAATCCCCCTGAGGGAGTTGAATGATCACGAACCCGATGATGGAGATGGCGAGGAGCGTCGGGATCGCCATCAGACAACGACGGATGATGTACGTGATCATCGCTTCACCTCCTGAATGAAGCATTGTTCGGGATAGCTGGTGGCAGGCGTGGCGATCGCCCAGGGACCGAGGATACCGGTTTTAGGGACGTTATGAAAATGGTCCGCGACGATGACGAGCGACGGGGAGCGTCCCACCGTGCCCAGATGGAACGGCCCCTCCTCGATATGGATGCGCACCGCCTCACGCACGTACTGGTGCCGTTTCTGGAGGTCCCTCTCGCGCTTGATGGCGTCGTAAAGGTCCAAAAGCTTCTTCAGCGGCCCTGTGGGGGGCTCACCCTCCTTGCCGCCCGTCTGATACCATCTCCCGACCTTGGGATGCCAGTACAGCGGCAGGGTTGGGAACACCCAGTCCGGGTAGGTGAACAGATCCATCTCCGCCTCCCCGTGCATGCTGATGGTGTATTCCCCAAGCGTGCGACGCAGGCTGAGCTCGGCGCCAGGAGGCGTGTAGATCACCACATCTATCCCCAGCTTGCGCCAGCCCTCAGCGATGATGAGCCCGATATCGTTCTCCTGCCTGTTCAGGCTGGAGCTGGGCACATCCATGACGATGGTGAGCCGTTTGCCATCGGGACGCAGACGATAGCCCTCCTTATCCCGCTTGGTCAACCCCATCTCATCCAACAGCGCGTTCGCCTTATCGAGGTCGAAATCCGCATCCGCTCGTTTCCACCTCTCGAACAGTTCCTGCCCGGCAGCATCGGCGAAATGCCAGCTCTCCTGACTGATAGTGGCAGCCTGTGGCTGCAACAGGCCCTTCCAGGCGATCTCGTTACACTTCTCCCTGTCAATCCCGAGCGCGAGCGCCTTCCGAAAACGCTGGTCGCGGATCAGCTTGCGCAGCACGGGGTCAGGCGCAGACCAATTGATGAGGATGGCGGGTTCCGCGCCGGCCGTGCTCTTCCACCTCAATACCCTGTAACCGCCCCGCTTTTGCCCTTTCAGATATAGCGCCAGGTCCTCCAGCGCCATACCCCGATATTGACAGTCAACCTCACCCGCCAGGATCTTCAGCACCCGCACCTGAGGCTCGGGGATCAGGACGCTCTTGACCCGATCTATGTAGGGGAGCTGGCGTCCGAGGTCATCCACCACGTAGTAATAGGGGTTGCGTTCGAGCACCACCCGATACCCCCCTTTCTCGTAGCGGACGACGCGCCACGGCCAGAGGGTGGGACGTTCCGGGTTCTGATGGCTAAGGTTCTTCCGGTCGAACTCGATGAAATCCTTGTATTTTGGGTTGTAGTCGGGATGAAACTGAATCATGTAGTGCTTGGGTATGTTGTATACGTCGCACCACCAGAACCCCGTCGCCAACCAGAGCGGCACCAGCCAGTTCGGGCCGGCGAACTTCATCACGATCGTATAATCATCCGGCGTCTCGACCTCCATCGGTTTGCCGTCCACCAGACACCACACGGGCGGTTTGTATTGATGGCGTTCATCCAGACACAGCTCATAGTAGAAGGCGAAGGACTCGGAGGTATACGGATGGCCGTCCGACCACTTCACGCCCTTACGCAGATGTAGGGTCAACACCGTGCCGTCCTCGTTGAACTCCCACGATTCGGCCAACCCCGGCTCCAACCCGGAGCAATCGAACTTCCACCGTATCAGCGGCGCATATCCGCCGACCATCTTCCACGTCCCCATATCGGGGCTCGTGTGAAATCGATGCCATGTGCCTCCGTAGACGCCTGGACCCTCGTAGCCCTCGAAATCGTGCTTGGCGACAAGCGGGTTTTCGGGGAGACGTTCCTCCAGAGGGGGAAGCTTGCCCTCCGCCACGAGCTTCGCCAGCATCGGCGCCTCTTTGGCCTCCAGGCCGCTGGGATAGCCGGATAGATCGGTCTCCGTCTCACGATCGCCGGAACAGGCCTCCAGGGAGAGAATGAGTCCGATAAGCAGGAGACAAGCACCTAGTAGATTTCGGGTCTTCAAGATCAAACTCCTTGCAAAGACAGTTCTTCGCTCAGATGACAGGCGACCTGCGTTTCAGGCGTCACCTGTCTGAGCTCTGGTTCCTCCTCAGCGCAGATGTCCTTCGCGTAACGACAACGCGGATGGAAGCGACATCCGGCGGGAGGAGATGCGGGATCGGGCACGTCACCTTCAAGGCGGATGCGTTTCCGCCCACGTTGAGCCCTGGGGTCTGCCAGCGGCACCGCCGATAGCAGCGCTTCGGTGTAGGGATGTCGGGGGGCACGATAGAGCGTTTCTGCATCGCTGATCTCCACGATCCGACCCAGGTACATCACGGCCACGCGATCGCTGATGTGCTCGACAACGCTCAGGTCGTGGGCGATGAAGATGTAGGAGAGATTATAGGTCTCGCGCAGCTCCGCGAGCAGATTGAGTATCTGTGCCTGCACCGACACGTCAAGAGCGGATACGGGCTCGTCCGCGATGATCAGCTCCGGCTGGAGCGCCAGAGCTCGGGCGATGCCGATCCGTTGGCGCTGTCCGCCGCTGAACGCGTGCGGATATCGGCGCATGTCATGACGTCTTAGGCCGACCGACTCAAGCAGCTCCGCGATGCGATCCTCCAGCTCGGAACCCTTTGCGATCTTATTCACCTTCAGCGGCTCGCCGACGATATCGCCGACCGTCATCCGGGGATTTAGCGAGGAGTGCGGGTCCTGAAATATCATCTGCATCCTCGGCCGATACGCCTTCAAGGCACGCCGATCCAGGGCACAGAGGTCCACCTTCTCATCCCCGAAGAGGACCTGTCCCGATGTCGGTTCGATGAGGCGCAGCAGGCATCGACCTGTGGTGGTCTTGCCGCATCCGCTCTCCCCGACAAGGCCGAGCGTCTCACCACGGCGCAGATGGAAGCTCACGCCATCCACCGCCTTGACGTAACCGACCGTCCGGCGCCACAGTCCCTTCCGGATCGGAAAATACTTTTTCAGGTTCTTGACCTCGAGGATGTTTCCCGTCATCCGGATAACCCTATCGATCGTAAAGCCAGCATCTAACCAGGTGTCCCTCCCCCACATCCTTCAGCTCAGGCATCTCCAGACAGATGCGCATGCGCTCCGTACAGCGAGGACGAAACGGACATCCCTTCGGCAGAGCAAGGGGATGGGGCACGGTTCCCGGGATGGAATATAGACGTTCCTTAGTTCGTCTCCCAAGCACGGGGATGGACGCCAACAGGCCACGAGTGTAAGGGTGCAACGGCTCATAGAAGATCGCATCCAAGCTTCCCCTCTCCACCACCCGTCCCGCATACATCACCACCACCTCATCGGAGAGGTCCGCGATCACTCCGAGGTCGTGGGTGATCATCAGGATCGCCATCCCCATCTCCTGTTGCAGCTCACGCATCAGGTCGAGCACCTGTGCCTGTATGGTTACATCGAGAGCGGTGGTGGGTTCGTCCGCGATAAGCAATGAGGGATGACAGCAAAGCGCCATGGCGATCATGGCTCGCTGGCGCATTCCGCCGGAGAGCTGATGGGGATACTCATCGACCCGCTGTCGAGGCCCGGGTATCCCCACCCGAGCGAGCATCTCTATCGCCTGCTGACGCGCCTCCTTCCTGCTGACGCGCCGATGTAGGATGATCGCCTCCGCGATCTGGCTGCCGATGGTGTAGACGGGGTTGAGCGAGGTCATCGGCTCCTGAAAGACAATCGCTATCTCGTTGCCGCGGATGGAGCGCATCAGCTCGCCACGGGGATGAAGCTTTGCGATGTCAATCAGCTCCTCCCCGGCGTTCCGATAGTAGAGAATCCTCCCCCGTTCGATTATCCCCGGAGGCGGTACGAGTTGAAGGATGGAGAGGGCGGTGACGCTCTTGCCGCAGCCGCTCTCACCCACAAGGCCGAGGGTTTGACCGCGAGAGATGGAGAAGCTGACGTCATCTACGGCGCGTATAATGCCATCGTCGGTGGGAAATATGGTGCTGAGCCCCAGGATCTCAAGCAGCGGTTCTGCCAAGTGATACCCCTTTCGCTGGTAATCGACAGTGTATTTAGGATACAACAGCTTCCGGACACAGTCAAGCGACTTTTCTTGATCCTGGCAAATCGCTGTTTGACAATGATGAGGCTTAATGGTATAATCTAGCCCCGTGGTGAAATCCCGATAGGGCAGGTTGGTCGAGGAGATGTTCAGAACCAGAACGATTTCGGCAAAACCTAAAAAAGAGGTCAAATGGTATTTGGTTGATGCTGAGGGCAAAGTTTTGGGCAGGCTCGCCAGTCAGATAGCCAAGGTCCTCCGTGGCAAACATGTTCCCACTTTCACCCCCCATGTTGATATGGGATTCGGCGTCATAGTCGTAAACGCTGAAAAGATAAGGGTGACAGGGAAGAAGCTGGATGACAAGATGTATTATCGCCATTCGGGATACATCGGCGGATTGAAGGTGAGGAGCCTGAGACAGATGCTGGAGAGAAATCCCGAAAGGGTTATAACCCATGCCGTCTGGGGGATGCTCCCCAAAAATAGGCTGGGGAGAAAGCTGTTCAGGAGGCTTAAGGTATATGCCGGCCCAGATCATCCTCACAAGGCGCAGAAACCCGAACCTTTGGAGATAGAGTTCTGATCTGGAGGGATGGATAAGGTGGAGGAAAAGGTACAGTATTGGGGGACAGGCAGAAGGAAAACCTCCGTGGCGCGGGTCAGGTTGATCCCCGGATCGGGCCAGGTGGTCATAAATAAAAGGCCGCTTGAGGATTACTTCACCCGTGAGGATCACAGAAAGATGATATTCCAGCCTCTGGAAGCGACGGAATTAGTGGGTAAGTTCGACGTGCTGGTCAACGTTCGAGGCGGCGGAATATCAGGTCAGGCCGGTGCAATCAGACACGGTATCGCAAGGGCTTTGCTGCAGTTCAACCCTGAACTGAGACCTATCCTGAAAAAAGGAGGATTTCTGACCCGCGATCCGAGGGTTAAGGAGAGAAAGAAATACGGACAGAAAGGGGCCAGAGCTAAGTTCCAGTGGACTAAAAGATAGGAAGTCCCCTGTTTCGTCAGATCTTACCGGGCGCCTTGCTCGATCGCGAGGCGCCCGGTTTTTTCCCGGAGGTAAAATCCTGTCATGGCTAACATCCTGGTCGTCGGAGCACAATGGGGAGACGAGGGGAAGGGGAAGATCGTCGATTTCCTTGCCGAAGAGGCCGATATTGTGGCGAGATATCAGGGAGGGCCAAATGCCGGCCACAGCGTGGTCATCAACGGCGAGAAGTTCGTCCTGCATCTGATCCCCTCCGGCATCCTCCATCCCGGAAAGATCTGTGTTATAGGAAATGGGGTGGTCATATCGCTCGAGGCGATCTGCAGGGAGATGGATGAGCTCGAAAGCCGGGGGGTACACATCGACCGAAATCTGCTGATAAGCGACAGGGCGCACGTCATAATGCCCTACCACATAGCTCTGGAATCCGCTTTGGAAGGCAATCGAGGCGGCGGGAGGATCGGCACTACCCTTCGGGGCGTCGGCCCCACCTACTCGGATAAGATGGATAGGCTCTGCGGGATAAGGGTGGTGGATCTGCTCGAGGATGACGTGTTGGAGGAGAGGATCTCATATAACCTGAGGAGAAAGGCGAACTATGTCCCGCCTGAATCCCTGCCGGATAAGGACGAGCTCCTTAAAATCTGTAGAAGCCTTAGGGAGAGGATAAGGCCGTTTGTCACCGATACAGCCCTCTTCATGAACCAGGCGATCAAATCGGGTAAGAACGTGCTATACGAAGGCGCTCAGGGGACGATGTTGGACGTGGATTTCGGAACCTATCCCTTCGTCACGTCCTCGAACACAAGCGTTGGGGGGGTGCTTACGGGACTCGGAGTAGGCCCCAGGGCGATCGATGAGATCATGGGGGTGGTTAAGGCGTACACCACCCGCGTCGGAAGGGGCCCCTTCCCGACGGAGCTCAAGGATGAGATAGGGGAGGAGATGAGACGAAGAGGGGTCGAATACGGCGCCACAACCGGAAGACCTCGAAGATGCGGCTGGCTCGATATGGTGGCCCTCAGATATGCGGCTCGAATCAATGGCTTTACAAGGCTGGCGATAACCAAGCTGGACGTCCTGGACGCCTTCGATGAAATCAAGGTATGTGTGGCATACGAGTATAATGGTTCAAAGCTGACGGATTTTCCCAGTAGTTTGAGTGTCCTGTCGAAATGCAAGCCGATCTATGAGGATCTGCCTGGATGGAGAAGTCCTATAGGAGGGATTAAAACTCTGAAGGATATGCCCCCAAACGCCAGAAGATACCTGGATTACATATCTGAGAGGCTTGAGACCCCGATATCGATCATATCGGTCGGCCCGGAACGAAATCAGACGATCACGCTCTGACAGAGGGTAACTTGACGGGATATCTGAAATATGCGAAAATATATCCGATTCGCTTTATTTGAGGTGCGACGTTGCTGGGCTCAACGATAGAGAGGATCCGATCGGCCGAGATACAGGCCGACCAGATGATACAGGCAGCTAGGGAGGAAGCAGATAAGATCATCCGAGAGGCCGAAGCACAATCCCGAAAGATGCTGGAAAGCTCGGTTGCGGAAGTCAGGGCCGAAAGGGAAAAGCTCCTACGACAGGCTGAGGAGGAGGCCAAGAGGGAGATAGCTGTTCTCAGGGAGAAAAACGAGGCGCACAAGAGCGAGCTTAGGGAGAAAGCCAGTGCTGGCATGGAAGAGGCAGTCTCCCTGATCATCAGGAGGATTCGCGGCTGATGGCTGTCTGTCGGATGAGCAAGGTTCAGATCATCGCCCACAATTCCCTAAGGGATGAGATCGTCGGTTATCTTCATGAAAAGGGCGTCATCCACATCATGAACCTCCGCGAGGAGACCGAAGAGGCGGAGGAGATAAAACCTGATCCCGAAAGATCTCAACAGATCAGGGAACTCACTGAAACGCTCTCCAGGATTCAGTTCGCCATAGATTACCTGGGGCAGTTTGAGGAGAAAAAAGGAGGTCTGTTCTCCTTTTCCGGGGGCAAGCTGGTCTTCTCCCCCGCCCAATACGCCGAGATCATCTCTCCCGAGAATCTGCCGAGGTGGCGGGAGATAGCCGACAGATGTTATGAACTCTCCGGCGAGGTGACCAGGCTGGAGAGCCAGCTTTCCAGAATCAACGCCGACCGCTCCAATCTACAGATATGGTGGAACCTCGATGTCCCGATAGAGTCCCTGCGCGATACCGAGAAGGTGGCCGTCAGGGTCGGATCGATACCATCAGCGGCATATCAGGAGATGATCTCAGAGCTGGAGGGGGCGACTCCGTATCATCACCTCGAAACTGTCAACCTCACCGGTACGGAGGCTTATTTCGTCCTCACCTTCCTTAAAGAGGAGGAGCCGATCGTAAACCCGATCCTGGCCAAATATGGGTTCACCCCGGCCTCTTTTCCCAGGGACTCAGGCATGGTGTCAGAGATTCTGTCGGAGTTGGACGCGGAGGAAGAGCGCATAAGGGAGAGGGAGGAGGAGATCGCCTCCGAGGCGAAGACGTTCCTGAAATACAGATCCGAATTGATGGCTCTCTACGACCATCTCAGCCAGAACCTCCAAAGGTTACAGGTTCAGGAGTCGTTCCTGGAAACGCGGCACGTCTTCATGGTGGAGGGATGGGTCAAGGAGAAAGATCTGGAAGATTTCCGAAGGGATCTGACCGGTAGGTTCAACGAGATCGAGATCTACGCCTTTGATCCCGCACCGGATGAGGAGCCTCCCATCGTCATCGAGAATAACAGGTTGGTGGAGCCGTTCCAGATGGTGACGAACCTGTATGGCATGCCGAGATACAGGGAGATCGATCCTACGCCGCTCTTCGCCCCGTTTTTCGCCTTTTTCTTCGGGATATGTCTGACCGACGCGGGATATGGACTGACGTTGATACTCCTATCCGTCCTGGCGTTAAAGCTCTTCGCCAAGGGCAGAGGCGCCAGGCAATTGATGGGGATATTGCTTCTATCTGGTGTGATGACGGTTGTGGCGGGAATGTTGACGGGTGGATTCTTCGGATTGAAGATGCCGGAGCCGTTCTCAAAGCTGATGGTTGTCGATCCGTCAACACCTGAAGGCCAGAAGAAATTCCTCTACATATCGTGGGGGATCGGTATTGTTCAGGTGTGGATCGGTTTCACGATAAAGTTCCTGCTCTCCCTGCGCGATGGAAAGTTTAAAGAGGCCTTCAGGGCCGATCTGCCCTGGGTGGTTATGATACCGGCGGCCGTGATGTTGCTGCCTGGTAATTTGCGTAAGGTGGGTTTGACCCTGTTCGTGATCTGTAGCGTCTGGATTATAGCTCTCTCGGACACCGAGAGCAAGGGCATAGCAGGTAAGATCGGAAACGGCTTTTTCAACTGGTACGGGATATCAGGGGTTTTCGGCGATGTGCTCTCCTATTCACGTCTCTTCGCTCTGGGACTGGCCACGGGGATAATCGCTCAGGTCGTCAACACCATAGCCAAGATGATCTCCGGCGTTCCTGGGCTCGGGCCGGTTCTGATGATCGGCGTTTTGATCGGTGGGCATCTCTTTAACATCGTGATAAACGCCCTAGGCGGCTTTATCCACACTGCGAGGCTCCAGTTCGTGGAGTATTTCACGAAGTTCTTCGAGGGCGGAGGGGAGCCCTTCAGGCCTTTTGCCAAAGAGAACAGATATGTCGTTGTGATGGATCTGGAGAGTCTCAGATAATCTTAAACCTAACGGAGGTTAAAAGTGCCAACGGCAACCACTTTCGGCGAGGTAATGGGTCAACTGTTCACCTCGGGGATGATGTATGCGATGATAGGAGCGGCGGCCGCCGTTATCCTTTCGGGGATAGGCTCCGCGCTCGGTATCCGTTACACCGCCACGGCCAGCGCGGGCGTGATGAGCGAGGACCCGAGGAACTTCGGGAGATACCTCGTTCTGGTCGCACTGCCTGGCACTCAGGGGATATACGGTTTCGTGGCGGCATTCCTGGTCGTTTCAAAGATCGGCGCTTTCACATCGGGAATGACCACAGCCCAGGGATTGCAGATAATGTTCGCCTGCTTTCCCATAGCGTTTGCAGGGTTGGTCTCAGCCATTCAACAGGGAAGGGTCTGCACGGCAGGTGTTGATCTGACGGCGAAACAACCGGATCAGTCGGGTAAGGCCCTGGTGTTCGGCGTCTTCGTCGAGTTCTACGCCGTGCTGGGCCTGATCATCACGATCTTTCTCCTCAACAGCATCAACCCATGATTTCGACGGGATAGGCTGATTATGGCGCTTGAAGACATTCTGAGGAAAATCGAAGAGGACGCGAGGAGAGAGGCCGATAAAATCCTCTCCGAGGCAAGGGCAAGAGCTGAGGAGATCCTCCAGGGCGCCGAACGAGAGGCAGAGCAGACCAGGCAAAATCTTTTGGAGGAAGCCCGTCGGGAGGCTCAGACCCATAAATCCCGGCTCATCTCGATGGCGCAGCTCGACATGCGCAAAGAGATCCTCCAGGAGAAACAGAGCCTGATAGATCAGGTCTTTCAGAGGGCCCTGGAGAGACTGGTCGGAATGGAGGATGAGGAGTACAGAGAGCTGATCCGGGAGATGTTAAAACAACTTGTCGAGCACGGAGACGAAGAGATCATCCTCTGCGAAAGGGATAAATCCCGAATCAGTCAGGGGTTTATGCAGGCCTTGAATAAGGAGCTCGAATCGGAGGGGAAGCTCGGCAAGCTCACCATAGCCGAGGAGACAGGGGATTTCTCCGGCGGTTTCATCCTCCGCCGGGGCAAGATCGAGCTCAATAATAGCTTTGACGCCCTGCTCCAAGCGGCCAAGGGTGAGATGAAAACCGAGCTCAGCCAGATCCTTTTCGGTGAGTGAGGGATGCGCTATCTGCCGGAGCTGTTCAGCGAGGATACCAGATACGCTTTCGCTGTCGGTAAGATAAAGGTGTTGGAGACCAGGCTTCTTTCAAGGGCGGAGCTGCAGAGGATGATGGAGGCTCCATCCGCCCAGGAGGCCCTATCCGTATTGATGGACTCCCCATATGAGGAGTTCCTCTCAACCCTCGGCTCGCCCTTGGAGTTCGAGGAAGCTCTCAACGCCGAGTTGGAAAGAACCTACCGGATGATAGATAAGCTGTCGCAGGATAAGGGATTGACCGATATATTCAGGGTGAGATGGGATTATCACAACCTCAAGGTATTGCTGAAGGCGTTTTACATGGGATCAGAGGCAGAGGAACTCGCTCTGGTGCCGCTCGGACTGGTCAGGACCGATCTGATAGAAGCCGCCATGGGCGAAGAGGGTCGGGTAGATCTGCTTCCAGATTATCTAAGGGAGACCCTTTCTGAGGCCCAGGCCGAATATGAGGAATCCCAGGATCCGCAGATGATAGACGTGACGGTTGAGAGACGAGCGTTCGAGGATATGCTGAGGAGGGCCGAGGGGTATCCCAACGAGTTCCTGACCGGATATCTCAGGGCAACCATAGACCTCCTGAACATTCGGAACCTGGTCAGGCTCAAATTCCTGGAAGGCAGCGCTAGATTGCTTGAGAAGGTGTTGGTCGAAGGCGGGCTGATACCTAAATCCAGATACTTCCGGATGCTCGACGAGAGCATATCCGAGATACCGTCTCTTCTGAGGGGAACGCCCTACTCCGACGTGATCGGGCCAGGAGTGCAGGAACTGGTGGAGACGGGATCGCTTACGACCTTCGAAAAGCTGATGGATGAATATCTCATAGACTACATCAGACCGGCCAAATACGTGGCCTTTGGGATCGAACCGCTGATCGCATATCTGATCGCCAAGGAACACGAGGTGAAGCTGATACGGATAATCATGATCGGCAAGATAAACCAGCTCTCCATGGACTCGATAAGCGAGAGGTTGAGGGAGCCCTATGTCTGAGATAGCGATGATCGGCGACAGGGATTCCATTATGGGATTTAAAGCACTGGGCGTCGCTATCTATCCGGTCGAAACCGCCCAGCAGGCCATGCGGGCAATAAGTGAAGCCGTCCAGCAACAATACAGGATCGTTTTCATAACTGAACAGGTTATGCCCGATCGATCCGAGGTAGAGGCCCTGCTGGGTTCCAGACCTTATCCTGTCATCACACCCATCCCAAGCAACAGGGGGGCCCTGGGCTTGGGGATGAGAAGGTTAAGGGATCTGATCATAAGGGCAGCAGGGGCTGACATCTTAGGGGAAGAGGAATGATAAGATGCGAGAAGGAAGGATAATCAAGGTCTCAGGACCGCTTATAGTTGCTGAGGGGATGTCTCAGGCCAGGATGTTCGATGTGGTAAGGGTCAGCGAGAAGGGGCTCATCGGCGAGATCATCGAGATCAGAGGCGATAGAGCCTGGATTCAGGTCTACGAGGAGACGAGCGGAATTGGCCCCGGTGAACCTGTCCTCCTGACGGGAGAACCCCTCAGCGTCGAGCTGGGCCCCGGGCTGATAGAGTCGATATATGACGGCGTCCAGCGTCCCCTCGACACCATCCGTGATATGGTGGGGGATTACATAACCAGAGGAGTAGACGTGCCGGGATTGAACAGGGAGAGAAAATGGGGTTTTACGCCGACGGTCAAAAAGGGCGATAGGGTCGCTGAGGGAGATGTAATCGGCGAGGTGCAGGAGAGCACGCTCGTCGTGCACAGGATCATGATCCCGCCGGGGGTAAGCGGGGTGATCGATCGGATCGAAGAAGGGGAATTTACCGTGGAGGAAACGGTGGCCGTCGTGAAGACCGATTCGGGTGAACTCGAGGAGATAAAGATGATGCAGAGATGGCCTGTCCGTCAACCGCGCCCTGTCAAGCGTAAACTATCTCCCTCCATACCGCTTGTGACCGGCCAGAGGATCACCGATACCCTCTTTCCTGTCGCCAAAGGCGGGACGGCGGCCATCCCCGGACCGTTCGGCTCGGGCAAGACCGTCTTTCTCCATCAGTTGGCCAAGTGGGCCGATGCCCAAGTTATCATCTATGTCGGCTGTGGCGAACGGGGCAACGAGATGACGGACGTGCTCATGGAGTTCCCCGAGCTGACCGATCCCAAAAGCGGCGAGCCGCTGATGAAAAGGACGGTTCTCATCGCCAATACCTCCAATATGCCGGTCGCTGCCCGTGAGGCGTCCGTCTACACAGGGGTCACCATCGCCGAATACTTCCGTGACATGGGATATAGCGTCGCCTTGATGGCCGATTCGACCTCCAGGTGGGCTGAGGCGATGAGGGAGATATCCGGACGTCTGGAGGAGATGCCCGGCGAGGAGGGATATCCGGCTTACTTGGGCACGCGCATAGCCGAGTTCTACGAACGGGCGGGAAGAGTTCAGTGCCTGGGAAGCGATAACCGCGAAGGGGCATTGAGCATCATCGGAGCTGTCTCACCGCCCGGCGGGGACCTCTCCGATCCGGTCGTCCAGGCGACGTTAAGGGTGGTGAAGGTCTTCTGGAGCTTAGATGCGGAGCTGGCATACCAGCGCCACTTCCCCGCCATCAACTGGCTCAGAAGTTACTCGCTCTACCTGGATAACCTGGAAGGGTATTACAAACAGGAGATCGGCGAGGAATGGATCGAGATGCGTAATCTGACCATGTGGCTGCTGGAGAGGGAGGCCGAGCTGATGGAGATCGTCAGGCTCGTCGGCCTGGAGTCCATATCCCCGGAGAACCGTCTGATCATGGAGGGCGCACGATCGGTCAGGGAGGATTTCCTCCATCAGATCGCTTTCCACGATGTGGATACCTACACCTCTCTCGAAAAGCAGTATAAGATGCTCGATCTGGTGCTTACCTACTATCGTAAGGGACAGGAGTGCCTCAAGAGGGGTGTCCCGATAGATAAGATCGTTAACCTCGAGATCCGCGAGGAGATCGCCCGCTGTAAATTCCTGCCTGAGGAGCAGAAGGAAAGGATAGATGAGATAAAGCGCCGCCTGATCGAGCAGATAGATGCCCTGAGCCCATAGGGAGGAGGTGGTAAGCGATGATCAAGGAATATCACACCGTCACCGAGGTCGCCGGTCCTCTTATGCTCGTGGAACAGGTTGCAGGGGTTAAATATGATGAGCTTGTGGAGATAGAGCTTCAGACGGGAGAGATACGACACGGCAGGGTATTGGAGGTCGACGGCGATAGGGCACTGGTTCAGCTTTTCGAAGGCGCACGCGGGGTTAATATACATCAGAGCAAGGTGCGATTCCTGGGAAGAGGGGTGGAGCTGCCCGTCTCTCTGGACATGTTGGGCAGGATCTTCGACGGACAGGGCCGGCCGATAGACGGTGGGCCGGAGATCATACCTGAAAAGAGGCTGGACATCAACGGCAACCCGATCAACCCTTATGCCAGAGACTATCCCTCGGAGTTCATCCAGACCGGCCTCTCCTGTATAGATGGGTTGAATACATTGGTTCGAGGACAAAAATTACCGATATTCTCCGGATCGGGTCTGCCGCATGCCCAGATGGCAGCTCAGATCGCCAGACAGGCAAAGGTCTTAGGCGCGGAGGAGAAATTTGCCGTTGTGTTCGCCGCCATGGGGATCACCTTCGAGGAGGCTGACTTCTTCATCAATGATTTTCGCAGGACAGGAGCTATAGATCGCGCTGTGCTCTTCATAAACTTAGCCGATGACCCTGCGATCGAGCGAATCGCCACCCCCCGCCTGGCCCTGACCGCCGCCGAATACCTCGCCTTCGAGAAGGACATGCACGTGCTGGTGATCCTGACGGATATGACCTCATACTGTGAGGCGTTGCGGGAGATATCCGCCGCCAGAAAGGAGGTCCCCGGAAGGCGGGGATATCCGGGATACATGTATACGGATCTATCTACCATCTACGAGCGGGCCGGTAGGATCAAGGGCAAGAAGGGCTCCATCACCCAATTCCCGATCCTCACCATGCCGGAGGACGATATCACCCATCCTATCCCCGATCTAACAGGGTATATCACGGAAGGTCAGATCGTCTTAAGCCGTGAGCTTCACAGGAAGCACATCTATCCTCCCGTCGATGTGCCCAGATCCCTTTCAAGGCTCAAGGATAAAGGGATAGGTGAGGGCAAGACCAGAAAGGATCACTCAGATCTGTTCAATCAGCTGTTGCAGTGTTACTATCGCGGCCTACAGGCCAGAGAGCTCGAGGCGATCTTGGGTGAGGCAGCCCTCAGCGATATGGATAGGTTATATTACAGGTTCGCCGATGAGTTCGAGCAAAGATACGTCAATCAGGGTCCCTACGAGGACAGGTCCATCGAACAGACGCTGAATCTGGGTTGGGAGCTGCTGTCGATGATCCCGAGGTCGGAGCTCAAGCGAATTCGTCCGGAGTATCTGGAGGAGTTCCTGCCCAAGTTCCTCAAAAAGAGGGAGGCCGAGGAGAGAGTTGAGGAGGCCGTGGCGTAGAGATGATACTGAGGGTCAACGCCACCAGGATGGAGCTTCTCAAGCTCCGCAGACGTCTGGAGATCGCTCGAAGGGGACATAAGCTCCTCAAGGATAAACAGGACGAGTTGATGCGGAATTTTTTGGATCTGATCGCCCAAAACAGAGACCTGCGTAACGAGGTGGAGGCTAAACTCCTTAAGGCCCATTCGGCCTTCCTGATGGCGCGGGCGGTTATGGATAGGGCAAGCCTGGAGGCGGCGATAATGTTCCCGAAGCAGAAGCTCTCCATCGATGTCTCGGCCGAGCAGGTGATGAACCTCAGGGTGCCGAAGTTTTCCCTCACCTCTGAGGGAGATGTCTACGCCTACGGATTCCTGAGCACCTCGGGCGAGCTGGATTCGGCGTTACAGTTGTATTCCGAGGTGCTCCCCGATATGGTCAGGCTTGCCGAGATGGAAAGGGCGTTGCAGCTTCTGGCCGAGGAGATCGAAAAAACACGTAGACGGGTTAACGCTCTGGAGTATGTGCTCATCCCGAATCTGCAGGATACGATAGCCTATATCAGAATGCGGCTTGATGAGATGGAGAGGTCAAACACGACCAGATTGATGAAGATCAAAGAGATGATCGCTCAAGGCAAATGAGGTGGTGAGGGTTTTGTTCGGAAAGGGGGCAAACCTGTTGGCGAGGATCGCCTCCGGTTTGCTCCTGCCGATACTGGGTGGCGCTTTCGGCGGGATATATCTGGATAGACGATTTGGCACTCATCCGTGGTTGACCTTGCTCGGTGTGATGGCCGGTATATTGGTGGGATTTGTCGGGTTGTATGGGACGCTTAGATCGGAGGAGTAAGAGATTTCTCAGGGAGACATATATAGCTTCTTTCATCGCCTTGGCTTTGATATCTCTTTTCCTGCTGGAGTTTTCCAGGAACGTATGTGAGAGCTTCGATGTAGGCGGGCTTTTAAGCATAGGGGTTCTAAGGAGCATCGAGGAGACAGTCGATCGGTTTTTCTCTAAAGAATGTCGCCATGGGGCGATATGGGCTTTGATGAGTGTGAAGTACATACCCATATCTGCCCTATTCTATTTTCTGGCTCGTTCGGGTTGGCTGAATCCTATCGCCCTTATCTTCGGTCTTTTGCTGGCACATGTGGTGGTAATGGTGAAGGCGCTGGTGATACGGAATGGGACATGAAAGCAGATCTATTCTGATATACATCGCTTACAGAATCCTGCCAAGGGGATGGCTTCCCGATCCCAGTGTGGCCTCTCCGGAGACGCTGAATCTGATTGACCTCACCCTCAACACCTATCTCGCCCTTGTTATCCTTATATCGTTGGTCCTTGTAGCTTCACGCCGTATGAAACTTCAACCCACAAGTAGATTTCAGGTTGCTTTCGAAGCCCTCGTAGAGGGTCTTTTTAATTTCTTTAGAGATATCCTAGGACCCGCTGGAGGTAAGTATACGCCCTTCGTCATAAGTTTCTTCGTTTCAATTCTCCTTATGAATCTCATAGGGTTGGTTCCAGGGTTCATATCCCCCACTAGTAATCTCAACACGACCGCCGCTCTGGCGTTGATAGCTGTGATAGGGGTTCAGGTAATAGCGATAAAGGAGATAGGGGCCCAGAGGTATATCAGGCATTTTCTAGGAGAACCGATATGGCTTTCGCCGCTGATGTTCCCATTGCATGTGATAGGTGAACTTGCCAAGGTATTATCCCTTTCGATCCGTCTCTTCGGCAATATCTTCGGGGAGGATACGATAATAGCCGTTCTGGCTGGCATGTCGCCGTATTTTATCCTGGGCAAGGTCGAGATACCGTATATACCATACCAGCTACCTATGATGCTATTTGGACTTTTAACCGCCTTTCTGCAGGCTTTGGTCTTTTCGGTATTAACTTCCATCTACATCGCCCTGTTTATAGGCGAGGAGGAGCATTAAAATTTATTTGAATGGGAGGAAAAGATGATTTACTTTGCCCTTTTAGCTCTGGTGATCGGATTGGGATTACCGCTAGCGGCGGCCGGAGCTGCTGTAGCTCAGGGCATTGCAACGAGAAGCGCCCTTGAGGGTATATCCAGGCAACCGGAGGCGGCTCCGAGGATACAGCTCACTATGATCATCGGCCTTGCGCTGATCGAGTCGCTGGTCATCTACGTCCTGCTGACCTTCTTTATCCTGCAGGCCAAGCTTCCCGATTCGGATAAGATGCTGGAGGCCGTTAAGGAGATCGCCAAGATGGAAACAACCAAGGGTCCCGCGAAGGTCTCGATCAAAGCATCACCGTTTGCACCCTCTGCTGAGGGAGAGCTTACATCCAAGTTGACGATTTCCGTCTGGAACAAGGATGGAATTCCCCTCAAAGGACAGAAGCTCTCCATAACCGCTGGGGACGGGAAGATCAAGGATTTCATCGATAACGGTGACGGAACGTATACCGCTTTCCTTACGGTTTCCCCAGGTGAGAGAGGTGAGATAACCGTGAGGGCGACGGCGGAAAACGGGGTCTATGACGATCTAATTCTGCCTGTCACCCCGGTGCGGGTATCGAGGGCATCAGGCTGGTGATTATGAAATGGAAGGGTTATTACATCAGCTTGGGATTAACCTCAAGGGGATAATCATCCAGGGGATCGGATTCCTGATAATGATCCTGATACTGTGGAGGTTCGCCTTCAACAGGGTTATCCACCTGATAGATGAGCGCAGGGATAGGATAGAATCCCAGTTCAGAGCCGCACAGGAGAGGCAGGAGGAGGTTGAAAGATTACAGGAGGAGGTCAAACGGAAGCTCCAGGAGATGGATCGGGAATCCCAGGCAAGGCTGAGAGAGGTGCTGGAGGAGGCGAATGCCGAGAGGGAGAGAATTCTCGCCAAGGCTAGGGAGGAAGCAGCGGCGGAGTTGGCAAGGATGCAGGATGAGATCGAAAGGGAAAAGAGAAGAGCTGTGGCCGAGCTGAGAGCCACCGTCTCGGAGATGGCGATCGCCATAGCCGAAAAGATCGTTGAGATGGATCTGGACGAGGAGAAGCATCGATCGCTCATAGATAGGCTTATAGATCAGCTAACCCCTTCTCTGCTGGGAGTTTCGCAGATAGGATCGGGTGAGGGCAAATGACTAAGGCCGAAGTGGCTCGTAGATATGCCAGAGCGCTGGTTAAATCCGCCGTGGATTACGTCAGGGTAGATACGGACGCACTGAGGGAGATCGTGCATAGTTCAGAGGAGTTCAGGCAACTTCTCTCCAACCCCTTGATATCGCCGAGGGAGAAAAGCCGGATAATCAGGGAGATGTTCGAGGGTAAGCTTCATACCGTCACCTTGAACTTTCTCGATACCCTTGTCGAGCGACGGCGGGAGAAGCTCCTGCCTGAGATATTGAACGCCTTTCAGGATGAGCTGGACAGATTCGAAGGAACACTTGTGGTGAAAGCCGTAACGGCCGTGCCGATGACTCAGGAGCAGATGGAAAAACTGGAGGATAAGATCGCCAGCTTAACGGGTAGGAGGGTAAGACTTGAAACAAACGTCGATCCCTCGATCAAAGGCGGAATACTGATAAAGATAGGCGATAGAACGATAGACGCAACCATAGACACGGCGTTTCAGAAATTGAGGGAGAATCTGATCAAACGGGCAAGGTGAGACCATGTTCAACGTTAAGATCAGTCCGGATGAGGTATCCGATGTGCTGAAGGAGGAGATCCTCCGATTCGCACAAAGCATTGATGTCTACGACTCGGGCGTCGTCCTTCAAGTCGGCGACGGCATAGCCAGGGTGCATGGGCTTGAAAACGTGATGTCGGGCGAGCTGGTCGAGTTCCCGAACGAGGTCTATGGAGTTGCCCTGAACCTTGAGGAGGATAACGTCGGTTGTGTGCTTTTGGGTGAGGAGAGGCTCGTCAAAGAAGGGGATATCGTCAAGCGCACTGGAAGAGAAGTTGAAGTACCTGTAGGGGATGAGCTTCTGGGCAGGGTTATAAATCCCTTAGGTCAACCCCTGGACGGCAAGGGCGGGATAAAGGCTCAAAAAACCCTTCCCGTCGAGCGCAAGGCCCCTGGTGTTGTGGAACGACAGCCGGTCAACGAACCGCTATACACGGGGATCAAGGCTATAGACTCCATGATTCCCATAGGCAAGGGACAGAGGGAGCTGATAATCGGAGACAGGCAGACGGGTAAAACGGCCATAGCGGTCGATACGATCATCAACCAGCAGGGCAAGGACGTTTACTGCGTCTATGTCGCCATAGGTCAGAAGGGCTCCACGGTGGCGCGGATAGTTGAAACATTACAGAAATACGGCGCGATGGATTACACCGTGGTTATCTCGGCGACCGCCAGCGATCCCTCGCCGCTTCAATATCTCGCCCCCTTTGCCGGCGCCGCCATCGCCGAATATTATCGGGACACGGGCAGACATGCCCTGGTGATCTACGACGATTTGACGAAACACGCCTGGGCATATAGGCAGATGTCGCTGCTTCTGAGGAGACCTCCTGGACGTGAAGCCTATCCAGGCGATATATTTTATCTGCACTCCAGGCTTCTGGAGCGAGCCGCCAAGCTGAGCGATGAGCTCGGAGGCGGATCGCTGACCGCCTTCCCGATCGTCGAGACGCACGAGGGCGATATCTCCACATATATCCCGACAAACGTCATCTCCATCACGGACGGTCAGATCTATCTTGAGCCGGGGCTGTTCTATTCGGGCATCAGGCCGGCGATAAACGTCGGCATATCGGTCTCGCGCGTCGGCGGAGCGGCGCAGATAAGGGCGATGAGACAGGTCACCAGAAGCCTGAGGTTGGATCTGGCCCGATACCGCGAGGTGGCGGCCTTCGCACAGTTCGGCACTGAATTGGATAGGGCCACCCAGATGCAGCTTATCAGAGGCGAAAGGCTTCAGGAGATCCTAAAGCAGGAGCAATACAATCCGATGCCCGTTGAAAGACAGGTGGTCTCTCTGTTCGCCGGAACAGAGGGATACCTAGATGACATACCGGTCGAGGCGGTCAGGAGATTTGAAAAGGAGCTGCTCCAGTTTATCGAGGGGAAGAATCCGAAGATATTCACCGAAATAGCCTCCAAGGGTGAGCTCGACGAGGAAGTGGAATCGGAGCTGAGGACGGCGATAGAGGAGTTCAAAAAGGGGTTTAAGGCGCAGTGATTCTCCGAGTAGGACATCGCAGGGATATCTACAGAGGTTAACATGGCCACTTTACGGGCGATAAGGCGTAGGATAAACAGCATATCGAATATCCGTCAGGTGACCGACGCTATGAGGATGGTGGCGGCAGCTAAGCTCCGTCGGGCTCAGGAGAACATCGAGGCGGCTAAACCCTATGCCGATAGACTTGCCGTGCTCGTCCATCACCTTGCCTCCCGGGTAGGCGGTGAACTTCATCCCCTTATGACCGTCCGTCCCGTTCAGATGGTCTGTCTCATACCTATCACCTCTGATAGAGGCTTATGTGGTAGCTTCAACTTCAATGTCATCCGAAAGGCGATCTCTATGATCGATGAATATGAGGGACAGGGGGCAGGCGTCGGCCTGATCTGCGTCGGCAAACGAGGGGCGGACTACTTCAGAAATCGAGGCTACGGCGTCATAGATGAATACATCAACATCTTCCGCCGGCTCAATGTGGATTATGCCGTGGACGTGGCGAGGCAGATCTATGCCCTTTATATGTGGGGCCATATCGATAAGGTTGAGATAATCTATAACGATTTCAAATCGGCGATCCTCCAGGAGACCATCGTCGAGCAGATTCTGCCCGTCATTCCCGAGGAACCCAGAACCAGGTTTCGGTTCTCCGATTACGAATATGAGCCCGATCAGAGGGAGATACTCAATGAGATCCTGCCGAAATATCTGATGACACTGATCTGGAAGGCGATGCTCGACTCAAACGCGGCGGAGCAGGCGGCCAGGATGACGGCGATGGAGAATGCCACCGATAACGCCGACGAACTGATAAAAAAGCTGACCCTGCAGCGCAATCGAATCAGACAGGCCAATATAACCAGGGAGATAACGGAGATCGTCGGCACGGCAGAGGCTCTGGAGGAGTGAGGAGGTAGGAGAAATGGAAAAGGAATACGCCAATAAAGGGAAGGTGGTACAGATAATCGGCGCGGTCGTTGATATTGAGTTTGCGGAGGGAGAACTTCCCTCCATATATAACGCCGTTGAGATCCCGCGTGCCGATGGAAGCCGGTTGGTGCTTGAGGTGCAACAGCACCTGGGAGAGGATAGGGTCAGATGTATAGCGATGGACTCGACCGATGGATTAAGGCGGGGAATGGTGGCATATGATACCGGAGGGCCCATCACCGTCCCCGTAGGCCCTCAGGTGCTGGGAAGGCTTATGAACGTCGTAGGCGATCCGATAGATAACGCCGGGCCGATCCAGGCCGAAAAGAGATATCCCATCCACCGGCCCGCTCCGGAATATCAGGAGCTTGAAACAAGGACCGAGATATTCGAGACGGGGATAAAGGTGATAGATCTGATCCAGCCCTTCCCGAAGGGCGGGAAGATCGGGATGTTCGGCGGGGCGGGCGTGGGCAAGACCGTCCTCATCACCGAGCTGATCCATAACATCGCCATTCAACACGGCGGATACTCCGTCTTCGCGGGCGTTGGCGAGAGGAGCAGAGAGGGAAATGAACTCTGGCTGACGATGAAGGAGTCGGGAGTCCTGGATAAAACGGCGCTGGTCTTCGGCCAGATGAACGAGCCGCCTGGGGTGAGATTGCGCGTGGCGCTCACCGCCTTGGCTGTAGCGGAGTACTTCCGCGATGAGGAGGGCAGGGATATACTGCTGTTTATAGACAATATCTTCCGGTTCGTCCAGGCCGGCTCTGAGGTCTCAGCGCTTCTGGGACGGATGCCCTCGGCCGTTGGTTATCAGCCCACCCTGGCCACGGAGATGGGAGAGCTTGAGGAGAGGATCGCCTCCACCAAGCGCGGTTCCATCACCTCCGTTCAGGCAGTCTATGTTCCCGCGGACGACTACACCGATCCGGCCCCTGTCGCCACCTTCGCACACCTGGACGCCGTCACTAGGCTGGAGAGGGAGATCGCCGAACAGGGGAGATACCCGGCTGTGGACCCGCTCGCCTCCACCTCAAGGATACTTGAGCCGGGGATCGTCGGCGAGGAACACTATCAGGTGGCCCGCGAGGCTCAGAGGTTACTTCAGAGATATGAGGAGCTCAAGGATATAATCGCCATTTTAGGCATGGATGAGCTCTCAGACGAGGACAAGATCACCGTCTCACGAGCGCGAAAGATACAGATGTTCCTCACACAGCCCTTCTTCACCGCCGAGCAGTTCACCAATGTTCCAGGGAAATACGTCAAGCTTCAGGATACGATCAAGGGGTTCAGAATGATAATCGACGGCGAATGTGACTCACTTCCTGAACAGGCCCTCTACATGGTCGGCACCATAGAGGAGGCGTTCGAAAAGGCCGGAAGGGGATAGAATGTTCGAGAGGAGATTTCCACTTGAGATCGTCACTCCGACCAGGATTATCTTCAGGGGTGAGGTGTGCAGTTTGGTGGTCCCTGGCATCGTCGCTCCCATAGGGATCTTAGCCAATCACGCTCCTTTCCTGACGATATTGGATGTCGGTGAGGTCATGGTGAGGGTGGAACCCGATCAGGTTAGATTCATGGCTGTCAGCGGCGGATTTCTGGAGGTTCTGCCCGATGAGGTGGCCATACTGGCCGATGCCGCCGAGTGGGCGGAGGAGATCGACGTGGAGAGGGCGGAACGGGCCAGACGTCGGGCTCTGGAAAGGCTGAAGGAGGGCGGGCCTGAGGTGGATATGGAACGGGCGCTTCAGGCGCTTAAGCGGGCGCAGAACAGGCTTAGGGTCGCGGCGAGACTGGTCACATCGGAGGAGGGAGGGAGAGAATGAACTTATCCGAGGCGCTTAAGGCGGGCGCGATAAAGGTAAACCTTCGTAACGTCGATAAATTCGGAGTGATAAACGAACTCATCGATCTGGCCGATGAGGCCGGGGTGCTATCGAATAAGGAGGATTTCAAGAACGCCATAATGGCCAGAGAACGTCGGCAATCGACCGGCCTGGAGGACGGAGTGGCCGTTCCACATGCCCTTTCGGACTCCGTCAAAGAGGTTTTCGCCTGCCTCGGCATATCTAAGAATGGAATCGAGTTCCAATCGCTGGACGGCAAATCCGCCAAACTTATCTTCCTCATAGGCGCTCCGTCTGGAATGAACACCCAGTATCTGAGCGTGCTGAGCAAGGTGGCACGGATATTCATCAAACAGGATATACGCAATAAAGTGCTCAGCGCTTCCTCTCCCGAGGAGGTTATGGGGATAATCGAGGAGGAGGAACAGGAGATATCCGGCGTTCTTAGATTCTGAAGGGCGTTTATAATTTCATCAATGCCATCGGCGGATCTCGATAGTGTATCGAAATGCTTCAGACGCTCATCCTAGATGTCGCTTTAGGAAAGAAGCAGCCCTTTCCCATAGCAGTAGATGTCCTTCAGGATAAAGCTCCGGCACATCCCCGTATCGTAAGATACCCGGCAGATATTGAATGCCGCATGAGGAGAGCTTCAGGGAAGATATCCCCCTGCCTAAACACATTCATAAAGGACAGGGTGAATCCGGCCAGCACTCGTAGAAGAGAACGTTCCCTTGGGCGTCCTTAGCTCCGGGGCAACAATAGGGCATATCAGGTGGGCAATCCGCATCTGACTCGCATAAAGGTCCATGTTGAGCTGAGGAGCGCCCAATACCTAAAAGCATAGCAGCCAGCGATGAAGCTGTTACCAGAGCGGCCATCGAGAAGGCGTTACGGTATCCGACCCTTCCGGCCTCAGACA
>CAZHVH010000005.1:14779-30400 GCA_964535855.1 uncultured bacterium | reverse complement strand
TGAAACCGTCATCACCCTTGCCGAGGCCGAGGGGTTGCCGATGCACGCCGAGGCGATAAGGGAGAGATTAAGGGAAAGATGAGCGATTCCAGCGGCTGAGGATCTACCTCTAGATCGATCTCAAGCACCAGCCCACCCTTAAAGCCGAGCCTGAGCAACTTCGGCTCATCCTTGGCCGTCGTAACGATGAGATCAAATTCCCTTTCCATTTCCTCGATCACCCTTAAATCCTTCCTGCTGTAGAGATGATGGTCGGGAAAATCGAGGAGATGTACCTGGCATCCCAGATCTGACAATATCTTTTCAAAGGAGAGCGGATTTCCGATGGAGCACACCGCCAGGATCTTTTTGCCTTGTAGCTCCTTCAGGTCTATCCTGTCTTTTCCGCCGATCCATCTCAGATGAGAGGGTATACGGTTAGATCTGCAGATAGGTTTCCCGCCTGAAAGCCTTCTGATCTCCCCTAATGGGCCAGATCCCATCAGAATGATGAGATCAGCCCTCCTAAGAGCTGATGGCGGCTCACGCAGCGTTCCGGCGGGCAGGAGCCTTCCCGTGCCAAAGGGTCTTGCCCCATCCACCACGACCAGATCGAGGTCTCGGGAGAGCTTCAGGTGTTGAAACCCGTCGTCGAGCAACAGGAGATCCGGTTTAAAGCGGCTGAAGGCGATCATACCGGCCTCAAACCTATCTCTCCCGGCGATCACAGGGACCCTCCCCCTCAGCATCCGTTCGGCCAGCATGTACGCCTCATCGCCCGCCGTCTCCACATCCGCTGTTATCCTCTCGCCGTCTGAGACTATGAGGATCGATTTCGATCTCCCGCCATATCCGCTGCAGATGATGACCGGTCTGATCCCCCTGGAAGCCAAGAGCCCTGCAAGATAGATCGTTAGACTCGTTTTGCCTGCACCTCCGGCCACGATATTACCTATACAGACTATAGGAAGTGGAAGCCGCTTCCCTCTCAAAAGCCCCGCCTCATAGAGCCATCTCCTGATCACACAAGCGAGACCGTAAAGAAGGGAGAGGGGCATCAGAAGGGCCAGGATCATAGACGGAATGAATCCGACTCGCACGCCGGTTATGATCTCATAGAACCACCTTTTCATTATCCGGCCATCTCGCATATCAATTCAGCCACTCTCGCCGGAGCCCCGGGTGAGCCGAGGGAGAATTTAACCTGACGGAGAAACTCCACCTGTCTCCGCAGTTGGGATCTATCCGTGAGCATCCTGATCGTCTTTCGTGCGATTCGTTGGGGTGTAGCCTGCCATTGAAGGTATTCGGGGACGATCTCCCTGCCCGCGATGATGTTCGGCAGTCCGCTGTTTTTTATCCTTACGAGCGATTTGGCAACGGCCCAGGTTGAAAGGGAGACCTTGTAGATTATGATCATAGGTGTGAGCATACAGGCCCCTTCCAACGTCGCTGTCCCAGAGGCGACGATCAGTAGATCGCATGCCCGCATCACATCATATACGTCGTCTCTGACCAACCTGAGCCCGTCAAATCGTGGTTCTATCATCTCCTCGGGGATGGAAGGGGCTAGTGGAAGGATACACTCAAGGTTGGGAATTCGATCGGATATGATGGCGGCGGCTTGATACATGATCGGATAGAGCCTTTCGACCTCCTTACGTCTGCTTCCGGGCATCAGGCCCACAACAAGGTCTTCGACGTTGAGGCCGAACTTCCCCCGTGCTTCGGCTTTTGAAAGATCCGAACGGGCGATATCGAGGATGGGGTGACCGACGAAAACGACCTTTGCCCCCGCGCGCCGGTAGAACTCCGCCTCAAATGGGAATATCGAGGCGATCAGATCGACCCTTTCGGCCAGTTTCCTCGCCCTACCGGCCCGCCACGCCCATGCTTTAGGGGGGATATAGTAGAGGATCGGAATACCAAGCTTATGGGCATATGTGGCAAGTCTGACGTTGAAATCGGGAAAATCCACCAACATCAGCAGATCTGGCTTTCGATCCCTCAGGGCGGATTTGAGACTGGAGAGAAGCCTGAGGAAGCGCGGAATGGTGAAAATCACCTCGCCGATCCCCATCACCGAGGATCGGGTTACATCATATAGGAGCTCACAGCCGGCACTCCGAAGGAATTCGCCGCCCATGCCGAAAACTTCGACGCTCGGGCGGCGAATTCTCAGCTCTCTCAAGACATGTGAGGCGTGAAGGTCACCTGAGACCTCCCCCGCGCTCACCATCAGTTTCATATCTTAAATCTTTTTCAGCTCGCCCCAGATGGCGGAGAGCTTGGCCCTGGGATCGACAGCCTGAGGCGTGGCGCTCGGCTCTCCTATGATGACGTTATCGATGTGGAGGCTTCCAACCGTGCCGGCGGCCGCATCTGAGGAGATGAGAACCTTGGTGATCTTCTCAAGGTTTTCGTTTTTGATCTTCCCAACCTCTTTCCCGTTAAGGTATAGGATAAAGTTCGATCCGTCCTGCTCGAGTTTCAGCGTGTTGTATTCGTTGGCGATCATGTTCGATCCCGGTATCTCTGTCCATCCCGGCCAGGAACCGTCCTTCGAGGAAGCATAGCTGAAAGGACCGCCGGGCCAGGCATATATATCTATATATGCCCCTGTGGATGTGTCATCCACTCTTATGTGTACGTTGAAATTATCGTTAGCGAGGAAATCGAACTGTATCTTCGTCTCGTTCTCCACCGGCCTAGATATCCCACATCTGGCCCAATCGGTGGCCTGTTGACCGTGGATGAGCACCTCTTTATTGACTATCTCCACCTTTATCGTTCCGTCGGTTTGGGTGCTCCACCCGTTTCCGACCTCGCCGTCCGGCCTGTCGAAGTCATCGCTGAAAGGGACTCCCCATGCGAGAGCGACGCTGAAGACGAAGGCCAGGATCGCACCGATTTTAATCGTTTTCATCACCCCTACCTCCTTCAGTTATCTCGATTTAAAGTATATCAGATTTTGCCGATCTATTGTCAAGAGGATAATCATCTTCTGGGTCTGCCTCTGATCCTCTGTCGGATGAAATTTCTTATCATCTCCCGCCTCTCCTGAGGTGAGGCCCTCATAAATTTCTCCCTCAGCTGAGGCGGGATTCTATCGAGGATCTCCTGAGGTATCCTCCTTCTCACCCGCTCGATCTCCTTCCCTGAGGGTCTTCGCGCCCTCTCAATCCGCTTGGAGACCTGTTCCGCCTCAGCTCTTTCACCTTTTGGAGAACCTCTGCCCTCACGTCCACCTCCGCTTCCTAAGAAGCCGATCCGTTCGATCTTCAGCTCGATAGGTTTCCCATCCTCCTCCAAAACAGCCCTCTTTTCGCGAACCTCCTTCAACACCGCCCCCCCGATCCGCTCGCCCACCTTAACGTAGACGATCTCCTCACCAACCCTTATCAACGCCTTAGCCTGGTCGTCAGGACCGAGCACCGTGCCGAGCAGTCGATAGGGAGGTTTCTGTGGCTTTGGATTCCATCCCAAGGGTCTGAACAGGTTGTTCTTTATTATCACCTGATATGGGTTGTCCTCCTGAATTCGGTCGTTAGGAGGTTGCGAGACCGCCATTGAGATGAGCAGGATGAAGGATATGGAAATTAGTGCCCTGAGGTAGCCGGTTCTCATAACCTTGCCCCCTCCGAATTAGCCTCAGATCTTTTGACGATCAAAACGGGATATCGTTTAACGCGATATTTACAGATAAGTCGGAGCTATGCTATAATATACCTAACCGATTGGTCAAGATATCGACGTGATACCGCCCAAGGGGTTTCCCACTCTGGGTTTGTAGACCGTATGGGTTACATTATGCGCGGGCTCTATTTATTATTATATGGGTTTACCCTCTGTTGCCTTGCCCTTCAGGTTTTATCTCCTGCCGGAGCGCAAAACCTCGTGCTTCAATTGGACGGCAAGGATGATTACGTCCAACTGCCCTCCGACATTTTCAACGATCTCTCCCAAGCCACCGTGGAGGCGTGGGTCAAATGGGAGAGGTTCGGGTATTTCTCCCAACCCCTCGGTTTCGGCAACGGGGAGAAATGGCGGGCAATGGCGATAAATAACAACATGTTCGGCTCAGACCTGCAGTACTTCATCTACGACAACCTGAAGTTGAACCTCATCAAAGTGCCCAACATCCTGAAAACGGGCCAATGGTGTCATATCGCAGCCGTCTCAGGCAGGGGAGGGATGAAGCTATACCTCAACGGTGTCATGGTCGGAGAGCACGAATACAGCGGCAGCTTCTCCTCCATCGGAAATGACGAACACAACTATATCGGTAGGCCGCTGTGGTCAGCTAATGAGTATTTCAAAGGGCAGATCGATGAGGTGAGGGTGTGGGGTGTGGCCCGCAGTGGGGAGCAGATACGGTCGGATATGTTCCGAAAGCTGAGGGGAGATGAGAAGGGATTGGTGGGGTTATGGAACTTCGACTCTGGGGATGCCCGTGATTTATCGCCGAATGGGTATGATGGCGTGTTGAAGGGAGGGGCGCACTGTGTTGAGGCCGAGCTCCCATCGCCGGATGATCTGGCTCGTCCGGCGGTATTTTCAGGTAGGGTCACGGATGAGACGGGCGTTCATCTCGGTAAAGCTATCGTTCGGCTTGAACAGGATGGGAGAGATGTGGCAGGCACAATCACCGATAACGCGGGGGATTATCGTTTGGTCTTTTATCCCAGCTCTAAGCCCTACGATCTTTCAGCCACGTGGGGACAGAAGGGGAGTTGGAAGCTTGGGATTCGGGTTCTGCCAGGTGAGCGCCGAGTTCTCAATCTCAGCGTGACGCCGGCTGTTAGCATCTCAGGCATGCTCCTGGCGTATGATGATACCCCTCATGGGGGTATAGTGGTGCAGGCGGTACGAGCATCCGATGTCATCTCCACCACCTTAAGCGATGAGAGCGGTCAATATCGGTTCGTTAATCTGAAGCCGGGGGAATATCGGGTGAGATGCTACACGGGTAGGAGATATCTGTATTATCCGGATATCCTGCGGATCGAAGAGGGCAAGACACTCTCAGATATCAACTTCCGGTTCGCCCCCTTTAAGAAGGGGACATGGCGTAATTACACATATCTTGATGGATTGGCAAACAATAAGGTCTACGCCATTCAGAGCGATAGGATGGGTAATCTGTGGTTTGGAACCGCTGAAGGCCTTTCCCGCTTCGATGGCGAGAACTTCGTCAATTTCACGAGAAGGGACGGGTTGGTCGCTAACTGGGTGACAACGATTTACCCCGATAGAGATGGCAGCCTATGGTTCGGCACCCGATACGGCGGTCTCTCACACTATGACGGAGGTGAGTTTGTTAATTTCACCAAGGATAATGGACTTATATCTGACATCGTTCAGGCGATATATCGCGATTCCGATGGGCGGCTATGGATCGGGACGGATAAAGGCATTTCCTGTTATGACGGGGAAAATTGGATCAACTTCACCAAGGAAGATGGGCTTCCGGACGACAACGTCAGGGCGATCACCCAGACCTCCGATGGCGCGCTCTGGTTTGGAACTGCCATGGGTCTCGCCCGTTATGACAATGGCAGGTTCAGAACCTTCACCTCTGAGGATGGACTTATAAGCGAAAACATATACGTCATCCATCGAGATGCAAATGATATCCTGTGGATCGGGACAAAAGCTGGACTCTCACGTTATGACGGCGAAACGTTCGTCAATTTCACGGATCAGGATGGACTGGCAAATAACCGTGTATATGCGATCATCGAGGATAAAGATGGGGTTCTGTGGATCGGGACGGACGCCGGCGTCTCACGCTACGATGGGGAAGGCTTCATCAATTTCACCACTCAAGACGGCCTGACCTACCCTCAGGTAAGGGCCATCTACCCCGATAAATACGGGATCTTATGGTTTGGAACCTATCGCGGCGGGGTCTCCCGATATGATCCTAATTCGTTCGTTAACTTCACCACACAAGATGGGCTGCCTCATAACAGAATCCTCTCGATCGTCGAGGATAAGGATGGCAACCTGTGGTTCGGCACGAGCGGCGGAGCATCCCGCTATGACGGAAAGAGATTCGTTAACTTCACCTCCCGGGACGGCCTGCCGAACGACTCGATCCAAAGCATATATCGAGATGCGGATGGAACGCTATGGTTTGGTACTAACGGTGGAGGGATATGTCGATATGATGGACGTCGGTTTAAGATCCTCAATGAGGGGAGCGGTCTACAGTATAACCGCGTTACCGTGATCGACGGTGCACCTGACGGAACGCTATGGGTTGGGGCGAGGACGCGGGGTATCTCCCGTCTGGACCCGAAACAGCTTACCTTCAGGAGATTGGATTTCGGCGCCGATTCGTTGTACTGCCATGTCAGATCCATCTACATCAGCCCGGATGGGATACTATGGTTCGGAACTGAGAAGCGAGGGGTATATCGGTACGACGGGGACCGTATTTTGAACTTCAGGGTGGAGGATGGGTTGCTGAGCGACAAGGTTGAGGCGATTCATCGCGGAATCGATGGAATGCTCTGGTTCGCCACGAGCGAGGGGATCTCCCGCTATGACGGACAGCGCTTCCTCAGCCTCACGAAGGAGGACGGGTTGCCGGACAACCAGATTTGGGTGATGTACACCGATTCCAGAGGAAAACTCTGGTTGGGAACGGATTCCGCCGGAGTCGCCGTCTATGACGGCACGGCGTGGATGTCGCTGAACACCCGTGATGGGCTCGCAAACAACACGGTCTATTCCATCTATGAGGACAGGGAGGGAAATCTATGGTTCGGCACAAACGAGGGGCTTAGCCGTTATCACCGTAGCTTCTCCCCTCCCACGGTTCGTATCGTTTCGGTGCAGTCGGATCGGAGATACACCGATCTGAGCTCGATTCCGGAGATCACGGAGGGGAGTCGTGTGACGATTGAGTATCAGTCTCTTGACTTCAACACCTATCCGGGAAAACGCCGGTATCTCGTTCGGATCAGAGGGGCTGGAAAGAAAAGGGAATTTATCACCTCATCCCCCTATTTCGATTGGAGGCCTCAGAAGCCGGGCTCTTATCTCTTCGAGGTTCAGGCGATAGACCGGGATCTGAACTACTCCGAACCGGCCCGTATCTCCCTGAAGGTTGTCCCGCCGTGGTATTTCAACGGTTGGATCGTTATCCCCTCGGCGGGGGGTTTTCTGGCGTTGATAGCTATCGCCTCAATTCTGGGCCTCCGTTATTACGCCCAGCGGAGGGTGTCGCGTAGATTACGGACCCGGTTGCTCGAACAGGAGCGTCGGAAGAACGCTCAGCTTCAAAAGGCCAAGGAGGAAGCGGAGGCTGCCAGAAGGGCCGCGGAGAGGGCCAACCAGGCCAAGAGCATCTTCCTCGCCAACATGAGCCATGAGATCCGAACTCCGCTGAACGCGATCCTGGGATATACTCAGATCCTCAAGCGTGATTCCGGTCTCTCCCCCTATCAGCGAGCAGCGATTGAAACCATCGAGGAGAGCGGAAACCACCTGTTAGCCCTGATCAACGATGTGCTCGACATCTCCAAGATCGAGGCCGGGAGATTGGAGTTGCAGGAGACGGAGTTCGACCTCTTCCGGCTGATCGAAGGGTTATCCGTGATGTTCCAGCTTCGCTGTGAACAGAAGGGACTGGCTTGGCGGGTGGAATGGGATGTCGCTCACACACATCCACTGGTTTACGGCGATGAGGGCAAACTCCGCCAGATACTGATGAACCTGCTCTCCAACGCGGTGAAGTTCACGGAATCGGGTAAGGTCGTTCTAAGGGTATGTGAGGAGGGGGAAAGCCTCTTTCGCTTTGAGGTTATCGATACCGGCATCGGCATACCTCCTGAGGAGAGAGAGGAGATCTTCGAGCCCTTCTCACAAGGCGTGAACGGCGCTAAAAAGGGAGGCACCGGCTTAGGGCTTGCGATCGTAAGGGAGTATGTCCGACTGATGGGAGGGGAGATCAAGGTGGAATCCACGGTAGGGCGGGGGTCTCGATTCTTCTTCTCCCTGCCGCTTAGGCTCATCGGGGAAGAACGCTCGAAGCATTTGACCGATTCCGAACGGGTGGTGCATCTGGCGGATGGTTATGAGGTTAAAGCTTTGGTCGCGGACGATAACAGGGAGAACAGAGAGGTGCTATCACAGCTCCTTTCGGACATCGGGGTTTCGGTGATAACGGCCGAGGATGGGAGAGAGACGGTGGAGGCCGCTCGCGTCCATAGACCCGATATCGTGTTCATGGATATACGCATGCCGGTCATGGATGGAATCGAAGCTGCTCGACGCATTTTAAAGTTCCCCGATTCACCTCCCCCCAAGATCGTCGCCGTCTCGGCCTCCGCCTTGATCCATGAGCAGCGCAGATATCTCGAGGCAGGGTTCGACGATTTCATAGCTAAGCCCGTTCGCGCCGAACGGGTCTATGAGTGTTTGGCACACCTCTTGCACGTCGAATATGAGATGAGAGATGAAACCACGACTCCCGTTCCCGTAGATCCTTCGAGGATAACCCTCCCGGAAGGCCTTATTTCGCGCCTGAGGGAGGCAGCAGAGTATGGACATGTGACGGAGCTGGAGAGGTTGCTCCAGGAGGTCGAACAGATAGGAGAGGAAGGTGCTCGCTTGGCGGAGCAACTGCGTGAGTTAAGCCGAAACTTCGATATGGAGGGAATCTTAAGCATTTTAGAGGTTGTCAGTCATGAATAGACAGCCTTTGATCCTTATCGTAGATGACATCCCGGCGAACTTGAAGGTGCTGCGTGACGTTTTGGAACCGGAAGGCTATAGCATCCTCGGCGCCTCCAGCGGTAAGGCGGCGTTGAGAACGGCAAAGGGTGTCCTGCCGGATCTGATCCTCCTGGACGTCCTGATGCCGGGGATGGACGGCTTTGAGGTGTGCCGCAGGCTGAAGGAGGACGAGACCACGCGTCATATCCCCGTGATCTTCGTGACGATGCGGGATGACAAGGAAGGCATCCTCGAAGGGTTCCGAGTGGGCGGAGTGGACTATATCACCAAGCCGTATGAGACTGAGGAGGTACTGCTCAGGGTCAAAACCCATATCGAGATCAAGCTGCTGAGGGATAAACTGGAAGAGAGGAACCGCGAGTTGGAGAAACGGGCCGCTGAGTTGGAGCAGGCCAATCGACGGCTTCAACAGGAGATCGCCAGGCGCAGAGAGGCGGAGGTGGCCCGCGATCGGGCGGAGGAGGCCTTTCAGAGGGTGGACGAACATCTCACGCTCATCTCTCAGCGGGAAGCCGAACGTTGGGGGATCGAGAGCTTCATCGGCAAAAGTAAAACCATCGCCGGAATACTGGATGACGTTCGTAAGCTTCAGAACGTGGAGAGAACAAGCGTGTTGATCATGGGGGAAAGCGGAACAGGTAAGGAGCTGATCGCACGGGCGATACACTTTGGTGGGAAACGCTCGAAAGGTCCCTTCATCGCCGTCAACTGCTCGACCGTTCCCAGGGACCTGGCCGAGTCGGCTTTCTTCGGACATGTGCGAGGGGCATTCACCGGAGCCACTTCCAGCCGCAAGGGATACTTCGAGCTGGCGGACGGAGGGACGCTTTTCCTGGACGAGATCGGCGATATGCCGCTGGATCTACAGCCCAAGCTGCTGCGCGCCATTGAAACGGGTTTGATCCTCCCCGTCGGGAGCACGCGTGAGAGACGGGTTGATGTGAGAATACTGGCGGCGACGAATCAGGATCTCAAGGCTAAAATCGCCGAGGGGAGTTTCCGGGAGGATCTGTATTTCCGACTCGCCCGGTTCACCGTTACCATACCTCCTTTAAGGGAGCATAGAGAGGACATACCGCTTCTCGCAGAGCATTTCCTGCGTATGTTCGCCTCGGAGATGGGGATAAAGGAACCGGCCATCACCCCTGAGGCCCTCTCTTTGTTGGAGAGGTATAGCTTCCCTGGGAACGTTCGCGAGCTGAAGAACATCATCGAGCATGCGTTGATTAAGAGCGGTGATGGGGTCATTCGACCGGAACATCTGTACTTCATCACATACGGTGGAATTTCCTCATCCCCCGCCATTATCTCGGCCGGTCAAATCGACGGAGCTCTATCTGATCTCGAATATCTCAGAGAGCTCGTCGTCAAACGGGCTCAAAAACGCTCTTCGGGTGATGGGATGAGCGACGAGGAGAGGATCCTGGCATATGTGGAGAAACATGGGAGCATCAGCAACTCGGAGTGCCAGCGCCTGCTTTCGGTGGATCTGCGCCGCGCCTCCTACCTTTTGAACAAACTGCATGAGTATGGTTTGCTCAAACGCGAGGGGGAACGGCGCTGGGCGCGATATCGGCTCCCTTAACATGCCTATTAACACCTTATTAACATGCTATCAACACCATAATAACATGTTAATAGCCCTTTACCTCTCCGGAATCGGCGTATATCCTGAATTCCCCTTAGGCATGCACTTTGCTCACTCAAGCTTAGGTGACTCAGCTTCAAAATGGAGGAATAATACAATGAGTGCGATCAAGACCTATAGGTGTTTATCTCTGGCCTTAGCCCTCATCATCTCAGTGATGGGGATGTTCGGGTTTAATCGCTCGTTTGCGTGGACAACTCACAAGCGAGGTAAAATCATAGACAGCGGATATTATGCTGATCCTAAGACGTACGTTATGGAGGCCACAGGACAGGAGTATAACTACTTCGAGGAGAACGGCGGTGATTGGCAGTGCGATGATCTAGAGGGACCTAGTCACGCCATTCGTCTCTCCGACGCGAAGGTAGCTTATTTCTTCAAGGTGCCGCAGGAGCTATATGACCATAGGCTTATCTATGAAATTCGAGTCGTGATAAAATATGACAGAACAGATTACGGGGATTCGAAGTCCGGCAATGAGGACCGTCCGCCGAAGTTCTACGTCATGGATTTCCGAAATAGGGAGTATGATGAGGCGGAGACGTTCCCGAACAACGTCGCTAATAACGATTACCACTATAAGGGTAAATCATTTTATAGTATCTACACCGATCAGGCTCAATATTATATCGGTTCTCCGAGTGGTAGCGATCCCTACGAGATCCATGTGAGGATTTACGCCCCTGATGGATACGGACCAGCACCTGATGATGACGATGCGGAGATAGATATCGACACCGTCAGTGTTTCCCTCTACCTGAAGCGGCAGCATCCCCCGCAGCTTCAGCTCGTCTCACCCGAGAAGGGATCGAACGGTAAGGTGAATATCCCTCGGAAATCGGAGGTGCTTTTCACCGTAAAGGCAGATGATCTGAGCAATTTGGGGTATAATATCCGTGAGTATTATTGGAAGATACAATATGCGGACGAGCCGAGACCGCTTTTCAAGGATATCAATGATGAAGCATCTGACAACAAAAGTTATACCTTCAATGAGGTCGGCGAGTATGAAATCTACTGCTATGTGTTATATAAGAAAGAGGAAGATTCCAGCAAAATAGATACAATAAGATCGGAAAAGCTGAAGATCCCCGTCCGCGTCTGGCATCCCCCGACGATCTCCGACGCACCCCCTCAGTCCGCCATCGATTCAGGGGATGTCTTCTGGTATAACGGCAAATACATCGGAGTTGCGGGGCAGCCGGTTCGCCTGATGGCGGACGGCAAGACGGGGGACAACAACGATCCAACCGAAACGATCGAGAAATTTATCTGGAGTTTCGACAACACCGAGCTGGAACAGGGAAGAGATGAGGTGGTCTCCTACACGTGGAACTCGGCTCAAAGCTATCAGCTCAAGTGTAAAGCGATCACCAACTACGGCATCGAGAGCGAGGAGAAGATCTTTACAGTGGCCGTTTACCCCATCCCCCAACTGGACCCGGGAGGAATAAACGGACAATATTCGGGAAGGCCGAATAAACCGATTAGGCTTAAGGGTAATCTCACCAATACCACCAGCTATCCAAGCGCCTCTGTGGAGTATCGATGGCGCGTCAACGGCGATATCCCCATCCCGCAGCTCAAGGGCGATGCCGTGGATGAAGGAAATTATATCAGGTTGACAGCGGCGCAAAACGGTCAAAGCGGTCAGGTTGAATACGCTAACATGCCCATGAGCGATGACTTCAGCGTGACGGGCGAGTTCTGGTCAGGCGGAGGTAGTCATGCTGATGCCTTCTACGTTTATCTCTGGGCCACCGGTACGCCGACATCGGAAAACGACGCGAAAGGTCAGTATACCATTGCTTTCGACGAGCAGGACAAACAGATCCAGCTCCTCGATAACGGCAGCCGCTTGAAGACTGTGGATCTGACGAAACCGCTCGATAACGCCCAGTGGCGGCCGTTCAGGATCGTGTTCAAGCAGGGGAAGTTCCAGGTCTATATGGATCATAAGCTGAAGCTGGAATATGACGTCGGAGACGCCTATCAAAGCCGCATGAACGATTCAACCCACAACCTGTTCGGCTTCGGCGCACGAACGGGAAATCTGAACAACGAACATAGGGTCAAAGACATGATGTGGACGCCGGGAGAACCCATAGACACGACGGGCAACGGCGAGGCGGAATACACGTGGACCGAGGAGGGAACCCATAAGGCGGCCCTCACCGTCACGGTGACCACTCCGGAAGGGTTGATCCTTGAGAAAACCGAGTTCGTGGATGTGAAGATCGAATCCGGTGTGCCCACGGCGATGCCCGGAGGGCCATACAGGGGGGGTATCCAGGGTGGAAACTATTCGCCGATCCAGTTCGAGGGGAACGATCCCGATTTCGTCGAGGCGGACGATATAGGACACATCAAGGACTGGACGTGGTTCTTCCCGGACGACGATGGCTGTTCGCTGAAATTGAACGGCGGAAATGATCACGTCGAATTGAATAGCTTCAGCGACTTCCCCACAGATGCCATCACGGTGGAATTCTGGATGAGATCGTCGGATAAAGCTAAAAAGGGAACCCCTATCTCCTATGGAAGCGCGGACGATCTCCTGATCTACGATTATAGTGACCTCAAATTCCACATCGCCGGTGAGCAGGTAACGCCCAGCGACAGTTCAACGAAGGTGCCTGTCAACGATGGCAGATGGCATCACATAGCCATAACGTGGCAAAGCTCAGATGGACAGTTCAAACTCTATAAGGATGGCGCCGAGGTTAAGGACTACTCGGTCACGGTTGCTCAGGGTAAAACGCTCCCTCAAGGTGGCTCCTTGATCATAGGTCAGCCGCAGGGTAGCTTCGGAGAGGCGTTTGTAGGTTTCATAGATGAGGTGATGATCTGGAACGTCGTCCGAACGGGCGACGAGATCCGAAGCGATATGGACGGTGAACTTATCGGCAACGAGAGCGGACTCGTGCTCTATTGGAAGTTCGATGAGGGTGAGGGAGACACCGTTAATGACGAAACTAGGCAAGGACATAACGGATCTCTACTCAATACCGCTGATGCCTGGGCCTCCGAAGGACATCCGGTGGTTGTACATGGCATCTGGAACCCAACGTATGAGTTCCCCGAGCCCGGGGATTATGAGGTGGGGTTGAAGGTGCGCTCCGAGTACGGGAAGTGGAGCGCTATGGCCACGACGCGTGTCAGGGTGATCGCCGGTAAGATCGCAGGGTATGTCCGAGCCGCCGACCTGCGCACCCCTGTGAAAGGGGTGCGATTGACGCTCACCTCAAGCCATGTCGATGAAAACGCGCTCATTCGGGCGGCGAACTCCGATGATCGGATGCATGTCGGCTCTGGCTGCATATGGACGGAGACGGACGATAAGGGATATTACGAGTTCACCCACCTGCCGCTCGGAAGCTACCGGATTCGGGCCAGCAAGGGCGAGGGGGACAAAGCACATGAGTTCAAGAAGACCGTCCAAGCTGTCGAGCTCACGCTTGACCTGCCGAATCAGCTCGCTGTTGACTTCGTGGACCTCAGCGTCTTCCCCGTCGGCGGACAGATCGTCTACAGCATCAAGAAGAACGGCACTGATGTCCGGGTCAGCGGAGTTAAGGTGACGGCCCAGCCCGTCGGCTCCACCAGCCTTATAAGATCATTGCCCAGCACGAGATCGCTCTCCGCCACCAACACGAATTACAGCCTTCCGCTGTTCGCCGGGAAATATCTCTTCCTCGCCGAGAAGGAGGGGCATGATATCCGTCTGGTGGGAACCAATCCGGACGATACGACCCGCACACCGCCGGACGGCTATGATCCGGACACGGGCCTTATCACCATCGACGGCGCTCGAACCGATATCGACTTCGTCGATTACACGACCAGGGAGTTGACGGTGATCGTCCAGGACTCCGGCGGCAACCCGATAGCCAAATACCCCGATAACTTCTCCAACGCCGGCGAGCCGATCAAGGTCACAGTCAGCGGACTTAACGGGGAGGTGGACGACGAGCCCGTCGTTCAGGAAGGGGATGACCTGGGAACGCTTAAACTCACGCTCAACCCGGGCAAGTACACTGTGACTATCAAGGGAGCCAAGCCAGAAAGCGAGGAGGTGGATCTGACGGGCGGTGATCAAGCCGTTACCATGACGATCCCCGTGAAGATCAAACTTGAGATCATCTCCCAACCACCTACACTCATACCTCGGGATCTGTGGGATGAACTGATGCAGGATGAGGACATCGCCGAGTTCATGAACACATTCGGCATCACCAAGGACGATATCCCCGAGGGTTACCTGTACTACTTCCCCGCTGATCCCATCCAACACACCTATAAGCTCAAGGCGACCGCCAACGGCCAGCCGGTCACCGGGTTCACCCTGATCGTTCGGGATGATATCAGCCAGATGACGGATGATCCGGCGCCGGAGGAAGTTCTGGAAGCGCTCCCCGACGCCTCGGAGATCGAGGTGACGGTTGTCGGAGGACTGCCCAAGCTGGAATTCGATGAGAACAATAACCCCTACGCCGGTCAGAAGACCATCACTTTCCAGGCGATCAAGGAGAATTATGAGGATAGCGATACGATTCAGGACCACGTGGTCGTGCTGGGAGACCGCCCCAAGGGCGGGGCGGAACAAGTGATCGTGATCCCCAACGTCAACTATCTCGTCCTTCACGACCCGCCAGGCGATGACAGTTACTCCTACATCGATGACACGGGGGTGATTCGAGGCGCTATTCGGAGTATGCAACTCAGCTTCAATGGGAATTGGATCGCTATGCACCCTCTAATAGGGGATGCCTCGTGGAGTACCCGTTCTATCAATCCGGCGTTTGAGGAAAATGAAGGCCGGTGGTTACTTGATGTTTATCGTGATGATGATGTTGGATCGGCGGCTACCAACTACCGGGTGAGTCTTGGTCTCCGATTTGGTATTATCGGTGGCAAAGTGTTGGTGGGAGGAATAGGATTTGCGACCAAAAGCAAATTAACCACATACCTCACCGGAAAGTTGGCAGGGACTTTGTCCCAGAAATTTGTCAAACAAACCATGGGGAAACTCGCCACTGGCGTGGGAGCTGCTTTTTCTGCGATCAGTTTCATCGTCAACGCAGGGCGTCAATTTCAGTACGCCAACGATTTAGAAGAACGCACCGATTCTGCTGTACGGTTCATGCCTATGATCCAATACGAAGTGCGTCCGACCCAACGTCTCCAGACACCCCGGGGGGATAAGACGCCCGACATGCTCGGTCCCGGCCGGGGCGACGTGTATT
>CAZHVH010000005.1:8447-14679 GCA_964535855.1 uncultured bacterium | reverse complement strand
CCCCGGGGGGATAAGACGCCCGACATGCTCGGTCCCGGCCGGGGCGACGTGTATTTCGGCGAAGGATGGCGGCTCCTTCTGCGGGATATCTATCGGTTCGGCATCGTATGGGATGACACCCAGAAAACGTGGAACCAAAAGACGGAGGAGGTCAAAGCCTACACATTCGAAGAAAGCGGACTCGCAACCCGGAATCTGTATGCATATACCGTTCGCGATATCGAGCAGATCATCGCTGATCTGAACACCGGAATCGAGCAACTCCCCGAGGACTCCAATCAGCGGAAACGACTGGAGGAGGCTCGGGAGTCATGGCAGACGCTGCTTGAAAAAAACCAAGCTTATATTTGGGATCATTACTACGTGGACAACGCTGCTAAGATCGCGAGACTCGAATCCAAGGCGAACCGGACGCAAGAGGAAGAGGAGTACCTCGCTGAGCTTCGCTCCGTGCGTCAGGAGATCGACACCAAGGGAGGAGATGCACTCGCCGCGTTCCTAGAAAAACACTGGCACGGCGTGAAGAAATCGGAAATGTCTTTGATTGCTTTCAGCGGAGGACCGGAGTACTCCTATTCTCGTACCATCTCTGAGGGGCATTTTGCCACCTATTCCACTTTTGCATATATCTATTCTCGGAATACGCTGGGCAATTATAGCGAAATGATCTCACCTCCCCCCTCGCTCGTGCCTATTCCTGTGCGGATGCGCATCGAGATAGAAAGCGGCAACTACTACTTCGGCAAGGAAGACCGTTTGTCCAACGAGCTCCAGAGCGGACAGCAGATCACTCAGACTGTCGGTTTCGTGTTTCATGACGACGATTTTGGCGATCAGTTTGTCGTCTACACCTCACATGATCGAGTCTGGGGCACGCCGATCTTCTTCCAGGATCCGGGAAGCGTCTCATCCGACCCCTGGGAGCCGGGGACGAACAAGGCCGTGGACGTCCGACTGGAGCTGGTGGAGACGCCTTCGGACAAGTTCGACTATCAGGAGGGCGCTCACTATCTCCTGAAGCTGACCTACCTGGGCCGGCGAGCCTACCTGGGCGCTCTTGACGCGGAACACCGCACCCTCCAGCGGGTGAACTTCACGCTGTTCGCCCCCCCACCTGATAATCCGGACAATCTGATAGTCAAATTCAACGGCACGCATGAACCCTACACCGTGGGGCTCAACCAAGATCTGAAGTCGGCAACCGTCACCCTGTCGCTCTATCCCCCGGAGAAAGACCGGAACAATACAGCGGAGAAGCAGTATTCGGTGAAGATCATGGTGCAGGAGGAAGCCGATCCCCAGATAGCACGCATGCTCACGCTTACGCCCACCTTCGCCGATCTTAGGGCGCCCAGGGCGGTCGTGATAGCGCCTTACGACGGCGAACGCATAAGCCCCGTATTCTTCCCATCCGACAAACCATTTAAAATCGAAGTCGTCTCCGAAGATATGGACATCGCTAAGATACAACTCCAAATCCGATCTAAACGGCCCGACGGGGTATGGGAGTCATGGCAGACCCTCTCAGGAATGGAGTGGGTAGAAGGAGGGGATAACTCCAACGTCACCGTGTTCGACAGGCTCGATAGAAGACCTCCCAGAAGGGAGTTTACATTCAAATGGTCGAAGAGCGAAATAGAGAGCCTTGGGGTAGGGGAGTATGCGCTGAGGGCCGTAGCCACCGACAAGGCCACGCCTAACCCTAACACCGACATCGATCCGCCGTTTGTGGTGTTCATGGTGGATGACGCTAAACCCTCCGTGCTGAAAACCATCCCCGACTACCAGGCCCGGGAGAGCAAGAGGATCTACCGAGGCGAGCTGAGCGTCACCTTCACAGATGATATGAGAGCTACCGACTTTTCGGACAGAACCTTCTACGTCACGGATCTGCTTGATGGGGGTAAGAAGGTCTCGGGATACGTCTCATACAACTCTGCTTTGAGAAAAGCCGTCTTCGTCCCCGTCACCCCGTTCAAGCCCAACGGATACTACAGGGTGGAGATAAAGACCGATGTCGATACGGACGGGGATGGGGAGATAGATGAGAGAGGGGTGCATGATCTGGCAGGCAACCCGTTGGATATGACCTTCGTGTGGACCTTCAGAACGACCGATGCGCCGTTTGAACCCACTTGGTATATCAGATGGAGGGTCAGCGACGGGACGACCGTTGACTCCAATAACATATGTGCAGTTGAATACGGAGCTGAGGATGGTGAGGACGAAAAGGACGTCAGAGCTGTGCCTGCCCTCTCATCCCAGATGAGAATGTGCTTCCTCGATAGGGATAGGAACGAGTTTGACAGGGACATCCGCCCGGCTGACGGAAGGCTCGCCCACCACTGGTTCTTCGTGATAGACAACGCCAAGCCCGGTTCCACCGTCACGATAGAATATCAGCCATCCATCAGGCTGACCAAGACCACAAGACAATATCAGATACTGAGGCTGGTAGAGTTTGACCAGAACGGGGAGGTATCAAACGTCATAAACCTCAATCCAACCCAAGCTACTGTAGACCAGGATACCGGAGAGGTGAACTATGTGGTGGCGCACCAATATGTCAACCAAGGCGAGCAGTCGAGGTATTTCAGACTGGACGTGCAGAAGGCGGAGTATGTGGCAACAGAATGGGAAAGAGGAACTTCTAGTTGGAAGTTCTTCTCCGTCCCCATAACACCCCAACGAGCTGAACCCTTCGTCAACCTCGGTGATGATATCGATCCGTTCCAGATGTTCCAATACGACACCCAAAGCGGAGGATATAAGGTCTATCCATATGACATCGGGGAGGTCGCCCTGCAGACAGGCCATGGGTATTTCACAAGGCTAACTGAGGATGTGGAGGTCGATGTCGGAGGGGCGATGAACCAGGGAGATGTGACCATCACGCTTCAATCCCCCGGATGGCACCCCATAGGTAACCCCTTCATCAAGCCGGTCAAGGTATCCGATTTGAAGGTAAACGGGAAACCGTTTGACAACGCGGTCAGCGGTGGGATAGTGGAGGGAACACTATACAGATGGAGGATCGTCTCGAAGGAGGAGGCATATAGGCAGGGACAGGCGGGGATACCGGTATCGGATGGATACCAGGCCGTTACGAGCGGGGATGATCTGGAGCCATGGGAAGGGTATTGGCTCAAGACCAATCAGGAGAATGTCACCCTGCTCATCCCTGCGCCGGCGAATCTTCCCAATCGAGCCCCAACGCCTGATTACCTGAAACCGCCTATGGCACCGCTGGTCACTAAGGCCGAAAGGCAGAGGCTCGAGGAGGGAAAAGGAGATCTGAAACTGGCCCTCCGACTGGTCACACAATACGCCTCAGACACCACCACGACACTGGGCACCCATGAGGGTGCCGAGGATGGTTATGACAGGTTCGATATGAGCGAGCCCCCCACGCTGAGCAAAACGGTCGCCCTGTATTTCAACCATCCGGATTGGGGTGAAAGATCGGGTGCATATGACATCGACATCAGAAGCCCGATGAAGGTCGGAGAAAGCCGCATATGGCACCTGACGGCGTATACCGATAGAGCAGATGCCAATATGAAGCTGAGCTGGGATGAGAGCATAGAGGATGTTCCCGGTGACGTCATGCTGTATTTCAGGCTGAACGGAGGAGAGTGGCAGGACATGAGAGAGGTGAGGGAGGTAGACCTCCATGGCGAGGGCCGCATCACCGAGATACCAGTTGAGATCAAGGCGGAGAAGTTCAAGCTGACCATGCCTGCGGATATCCAGGTCACAGGAGGGGAGAGAAAGGTCACCATCACATGGAGCGAGGATGATAACCCCTTCATAGAAGGATACATCATCGAGAGGGTGAAATTGGGAGAGGAAGAGGGGGAGATAAGGAGATTTGAACTCTCACCTGCCGTGCACAAATTTGTGGACACCGACGTCGAGGAGGAGAGGGCCTACACCTACCGTCTCATCGTGCGTTTCCGCAGCGGCGCCGAGCTGAGGAGCGAACCGTTCACGGTGACGGTGTTGCCTGTGATCGAGGAGACGGTGTTGTTGCAGAGCTATCCCAATCCTTTCAACCCCGATGTGTGGATACCGTATGAGCTATCGAGGAGAAGTCCTGTAGAGATCCTGATATATGACTCCGCAGGACGGCTGGTCAGGAGGCTGGATCTGGGGATACAGCCGAGGGGGAAATACGTAAGCAGGAGCCGGGCGGCATATTGGGATGGCCGGAATGAGAGAGGTGAGAGGGTTTCAAGCGGCGTATACTTCTACACGCTGAAGGCGGGCAGGTTCAGGGCCACAAGAAAGATGGTCATCCTTAAGTAGATTCCACTTAGGAGGTGTCCAGTTGAGATTTCGCTTAGCCCTCATATTGATCACCGCCTTAAGCATCATCCCTGCCGTGGGGTTGGCGGGCTGGCAGAAGTATCCCGCCAACCCCGTGCTCGATGTGGGAGGAGATGGAAGCTGGAGCGGCCTCCACGTCTCCGATCCCTGTGTCCTGTTCGACGGAACGATATACCACATGTGGTACGTCGGGGATAACGGATCGATGCGCGGGATCGGATATGCCACAAGCCCAGACGGGGTGAACTGGCAGCAATACCCCGGCAACCCCGTCCTGAAAGATGGTATAGGGGATGTGTGGGACGGGGAATACGTCTCTCAGCCGACGGTGCTTTATTACGGGAACATGTATCACATGTGGTATACAGGGTATGACGGTGAGCATCTCAGGATAGGGTATGCCGTGAGCAACGACGGGATAAACTGGCAGAAGTGCACCTATAACCCCGTCCTGGATGTCGGCCCACCGGGGGAGTGGGATAGCGAGGGGGTAAGCGGCCCCACGGTTTTGATAAAGGACAATGCCTTTCAGATGTGGTATACGGGATATGACGGTGAGCATCTCAGGATAGGATATGCCACAAGCAGCGACGGGATAAATTGGCAGAAGAGCACCTACAACCCCGTCCTGGATGTCGGCTCCTCAGGGGAATGGGATGATGAGGGGGTAAGCAAGGCGACGGTGCTCTATCATCAGGATCAGGAGATATACCGGATGTGGTATGCGGGATATGACGGGAGCAACGTCAGAATAGGATACGCCACAAGCAGCGATGGAATCTCCTGGAGCAAACACACCTCAAATCCCATCCTGGATCTGGGACCAGATGGAACATGGGACTCCAATGGGATGAGCGGCCCCACTGTTGTGTTCAATCCGAACACGTATCACATGTGGTATACGGGATATGACGGATCTAACATGCGAATAGGATACGCCTTTGATAAAATACCCGGGGATACCAGCGGAGATGGAACGATATCAGCCTACGACGCCGGGCTGATACTCCAGTTCGTGGTGGGCCTGATCGACGAGTTCCCAGCGGAATTTATAGGTGCTCCGGATGGGGTCAACGCCCTTCCTATCTACAGGGTCTCCATGCCACAGATCAGAGCAAAGGCTGGTGAGGTGATCCACGTGCCCCTGAATGTGGAGGATGGCACAGGACTCTATGCCGGAGGTATCAGGGTGAAGTATGACCCCTCCGTGCTGAGGGCTTTAGACGTCTCACCCCTAACCCTGCTCAGCGGCTCATATTGGCAGGGAAACGTCAACCTGAAGGGTGAGATCCGTTTCGCTTTCATCACCCTCAGGCCGATCAAGGGAGGAGGCAGACTGATGGAGATCTCCTTTGAGGTCCTAAAAGGTACGGAGGGGAGATCCACACCCATAACGCTTTGCGATGTCGATCTCAACGACTCGCTGCCCGTGGATATCCATAACGGATCGGTGATCGTCTCCCCCTCAACCACAAGGCTGTTACAGAACTATCCGAATCCGTTCAACCCCGATACCTGGATTCCATATCAGCTATGTGAAAGAGCTCACGTTTACATCCGGATCTACGACTTGTTGGGACGAACGGTGAGAGAGATGGATCTGGGGGAACAGGAGCCCGGGGTTTACCTGGATAGAGACAAGGCGGCATACTGGGATGGAAGGGATAGATCCGGATGCCCCGTCTCAAGCGGCGTATACCTCTATCAGCTTCAAGCTGGAAGTTACACCGATGTGAGGAGGATGTGCGTGGTCAAATGAGAAAGCCCCATGGAGGTCTATCATGAAAGATAAGCTCATCCCACTCCTCCTCTTCCTGATGCTTTCACCATCGCTGCCATTAAGTGCGGCGACGATAACCCTATCGATCCCCACCATCACATCCGATCCGGGTGAGAGTGATAT
>CAZHVH010000005.1:4592-8347 GCA_964535855.1 uncultured bacterium | reverse complement strand
TTTGACGTTCTACCAAAGGTCAGCGGTGGTCAAACCCCCCTGGTGATGAGCAACGTCAGGTTCAACGATGGAAAGGGGTTTGAGCTCAAAATAGATAATGGAGAGCTGAGGATAAAATCGGGAAGTCCCCCGCCGACTCTCGGAGATGTCTCAGGCGACGGTGAGATCACGATATTTGATGCGGCCCTTCTGCTGCAGTATATCGTTGGCCTGATAGAGCTTACACCCCAACAACGAGAGCTCGCCGATGTGTCGCGAAACGGGAGGATAACCGCCTACGATGTGGCCCTCATCCTTCAATATGTGGCGGGGAATATAAAGAGCTTTTGACGTGAGGAGAGAAACCATGAGATATAAGCTTATCCCTATCTTTCTTTTCCCCCTTTATCTGACGTTGTGCCTCCCCTTCTGCGAAGGCGATCTGGTCTTCCTGTCCGTTCAGGGTCAGATCACCGTCTCACAGGGGGATCATAACGTCAAGGCAGCCCTATACATAAGCGATGTGACGGGCTTAAATGTTATCTCAGCGGAGCTCAGGGTAGGATATGACCCTGATGTGGTGGAGGCGGTAGGGATAGATCTCGCCGGCACCATCGCTGAGGGATCATCCTCCGCCTATAACGTGAAGGATGGCAGCATCTCAATAGCCCTCACCCGAGCCACACCCTATTCCGGGAGCGGGGTGTTCGCCTATGTGCTGTTCGATGCTGTGACCCAGGGTCAAGGAGTTATCAGCAAATTGGAGATCGTCAAGGCGAAGCTGAACGAGGGGAAGGACCATGATGTGGAGGTGGGGAGGAGCGACACGCAGACGCCGCCGGTGGGGCCCAGCGCCGTCACCTTTAAGGGGATGAGGCTCAAGATGGATTTCATCTCGAACAGCGCCTCACATGAGATACGGGTCACTCTGGTGAACAAGAGACCGGTGGGGGAGCAGCCGACGGGAGTTGCGAGCGTGCTGAACAGGTATTGGGTGATAGATCGAGGGGGAGAAGGGGAGTTTGAGGTGAATTTGACCTTCACCTTGGGACCGGGGATGATAGGACCGGGAGATCAAGATAACCCCTCCAACCTAAAGCTGTTCCGAAGAGAGGGAAACAGCACCGGAAACTGGACGCTGATCGCCTCCGCCACGAGCGCTAACGCCGCCACGGGAGAGGTTAGATTCGAGGGGATAAGGAGTTTCAGCCAGTTCACGATCGGCACCACAGGGGATTCCTCCCTACCGGCAGAGCCGCTGATTCTAACCGGTTTTCCGTCTAGAGATGGTGTGTTGCTCAGATGGGAGGCAGAGTCAGAGGTCAGCAACGTGGGGTTTGTGGTCTATCGTAGAGATGAGGGAGGGGGATATAGGCGAATAAAGTTCATTCCGAGTGCGGGGAATACGGCCTTTCCCACAAGTTACACCTTCATAGATAGGGATGTTTCCCCTGGGGGGACATATTATTACTATGTGGAGAGCGTCGATATAAGCGGTATGCGGAGGGAATCGAGGGTTATCAGGGTTAGGGTTCCTGTTGGGTCTAACCGATTTGCGTTGCTGCAGAGTTATCCGAATCCGTTTAACAGTGAGGTGTGGATTCCGTATGAATTAGGAGGAGAGGTACCGGTTGTTATAGAGATCTATGATGGCGTGGGACATCTGGTGAGGAAGTTGGATCTCGGTTTACAGCCGAGGGGGAGATATGTGAGCAAGTTGAGGAGTGGGTATTGGGATGGGCGAGACATGGATGGCAATCGTGTGGCAAGTGGGGTATACTATTATGTTCTGAGGGCAGGCTCTTTCATGGCTATAGGAAAAATGACGATCATTAAGTGAACTATAGCGCCATCCGAGGATTTCCATAATATGTTACCAGAGCGGTTGCCAGCCTCGGTATCGCTTATTTTCCTTGAGGTCCTTCCTTAAGCTCCTGCTCTAAGGGGCATGGAGCCTTACCTGCTGTCTGACCGTTGGCGGACAGGCGTTTGGCCACACCGTTTTCTCCTTTCAGTTACGACGGACGTTATCCTTGACATACCCAAACCCGCAATGTTATAATACTGACCAGTCAGTCACTTACAGGAGGTTGAGATGCCTCGCAGGAGTGAAAAGAGGGATATCATACTCGACGCCGCCGAGGAGATCTTCAGCGAAAAGGGGTTTCATTTGGCCACCGTTGACGAGATAGCGCAGAAGGCGGGCGTGGCGAAAGGAACGATCTACCTCTACTTCAAGGATAAGCTCGACCTGTTCCTCTCGACGATGGAGAGGAAACTCATCGAGATGGTTTCAAAGCTCGAAGAGGTGGAAGCGGAGGTGGATGATCCTGTGGAGGCGATAGCCCAGATCATAGCCCTTCATTTCGAATTCGCCAAATCCCATGAAAGGCTCATCCAACATATGACTCCCGAGAAGTTCAAGCCGCCGGCCGATAGATTCCATGGAAACCGTATGCCCCTCGTCAGGGAGAAGATCTTCAGACCGATCAACAGGTCGATAGAGCTCATCGAACGGTGTATCAGGAGGGGCCAGGAGAAGGGGGTGTTCAAGCCCGATCTCGATCCCCGGACCTCCTCGCTTGCCCTCTCCTCCATGGTTAGGGGAATCGTCTTCGCGAGGATAATCATCCCACAGCTTATGGCTGCCAACGACGAGAGCTTTGAGGTGATCAAAACCATATTTCTCGACGGCATCAGGAGGTAGATGAGATGATCAGGCGATCTGCGGTGATCCTCTTCGCCGTGTCGATTCTATGTCCGATCGTTTTCGGCGACGACCCTGAGGTCTTTACGCTTCAAAGGAGCCTTGATTATGCGCTTGAGCACAGTAAGGCTTTGAAGGCGGCCGAGGAGAAGGTGAAATCGGCTGAGGCGAAATTGGCGGAGGCAAGGGCGAGCCTGCTCCCTAAGCTCTCCACCAATGCCTCATACCTCTATAACGGCAAACTGCCGAAGGTTACGCTTGAGATACCAACCCCAACCATACCTATGGGGAAGATGCCCACACCCAATCCCGCCCCGCCTTATGATCAGAACGGAATTCCCGGCACGGGTTCTAATATGGAAGGATTTGGATTGGGATCGCAGGAGATGACCTTTACGATGGGCGCTAAGAAGAACTTCCAGGCCGGGGCGATGTTGCAGCAGACGTTATTTGCGGGTGGGACCATATATAACTCCATCAGACAGGCCCGACTATCGCTTGAGGCGGCGAGGATGGAGAGAGAGGCGACGAGACAGAAGCTGATCTACAACGTCAAGGAGGCTTTCTACGGCGTACTGCTGGCCGAGAGATTCCTCGATGTCTCCCAGAAGGCGCTCAGGCAGACGGAGGAACACCATAAGATGGCTAAAAGGCTGGTCGAGTCCGGAACCGCGACCAAGTACGATCTATTGCGCGCCAAGGTTCAACTGGCAAGCGTTAAATCTCAACTCATCAAAGCGCGGAACGCTTTGAGGCTCGCGAAGGAGAGGTTCAAGATGACGATCGGATTTGAAGGGCCGGAGGATGTGGAGGTGAGAGGCGAGTTTCAGACGCCTGAGATCAGGCTTGATCTCAATGAGCTGATCGATAGGGCAATCGAAAGGAGACCGGATCTGAAGTCCATGAGATTACAGGTGGAGGCGATGGAGAAGCTGGTCTCGATCACCAAAGGTTCTTTTTTGCCGACGATCTCCCTCATCGGGAATTACGGCTATTCAGATAACGAAAAGCAGGAGGGACAGACCACGTGGAGCGTCATGGTGAGGGCCGACCTACCCATCTTCACCGG